>NZ_JAIQDD010000019.1:0-169031 GCF_020036995.1 Corallococcus sp. AS-1-12
GACGGCAACCTCGTCATGCTACCGCAGGGAACTCGTCGCGCCGCCTGACGCGTTTCCACTCCAATTGACACGACCTCGGACGATGACGGTGCCATGCGCTCCCATCCAGTCAGGCCGCACGGCCGCCCAATCACAACCATGCTCTTCGTCCAAGTAGGGCCGGGTCGTGGTTTCAATGGACTGGGTGCCGTCATCAAGCTCCACGGACCAGATCTTCAAACCGTACTCACCGGTCTCCGGGTCCTGCTGGAGCCAGACCATCGACGGCTCCTGTCCCTCCACCCAGGACACCACCACCATGCCATGGCGGTTCCACGGCAGCAGGGACGTCTTGGAGCCCACGCCGAAGTTCTCCGCGGCTTCCCCAATGGGCTTGCTGCCTCCACCGAACGTGTTGAAGAACTCCTCGAGTTCCTCCGGACCCATGCCCTTTCCATCGTCCGCGATCACCCGCCGGTACACGCCCTTGCGTTCCACGGCCTGCCATTCGATGCCGTATTCGACGTGCCGCGCCCCGGCCTCCAGGGCGTTCATCAATGTCTCGCGCACCCACTGGAACACGCCCCCTTCTCGGTAGGTGCGTTCGACGAAGTGCTGCGTGCCCGCGGACTGCATCGCATGGATTCGGGTAGATGACTTCCGGGTGGCCATGCCCGCGTCTTGTAGCGTGCCGTTCGGCGGATGCATCTCCCCCAGAAGAGGGATTGCCGGCGAACCTTGGCGAGTTCACCGCCTCCACCGCGTGGCCCACCCGCCCCACTGTCGCTAAGGTGACCGGACACCATGGCCTCCTCTCCTCTCGACTGGCAGTGGAAGCGCTTCAACGAGCTCACGCTCGAGGAGCTGTACCGGCTGCTCGCGCTGCGCTCCGAAGTCTTCGTGGTGGAGCAGAAGAGCCTCTATCTCGATGCGGACGGCCTGGACGCCGCGTGCTTCCACCTGCTCGGGTGCGTCCCGGGCACGGGACAGTTGGGTGCCTACCTGCGGGCACTGCCGCCCGGCCTCAAGTTCCCCGAGGCGAGCCTTGGCCGCGTCGTCACCGCGCCGACGCTGCGCGGGCAGCGGCAGGGCCGCGACCTGGTCGAGCGCGGCCTGCATTTCCTCTCCGAGCGCTTTCCGGGCGCGCCCGTGCGCATCGGGGCGCAGGCCTACTTGCAGCGCTTCTACGAGGGCTTCGGCTTCGTGGCCGTGAGCGACATCTACGACGAGGACGGCATCCCGCACCTCGACATGCGCAGGGACTGAAGAGATTAGAAGACGACGCGGCTGTCCGACATCATCCGGCGCAACACCAGCATCCGGAGGATCCAGAACGAAGTCTTCTACGTGAAGTAGCGCGAAGTGCTCGGCCCCCCGGCCCGCCGCGCACCACGAGCGGCGAGCCGGGCGCCCGCCCCGCGACCGACACGGCCCCACGCGCGTTGCGGCCGGCCCTCTCGCATCCCCATGTTCGACACCATGAGGCCCTCGGACGGAGGCCCCGACGCGGAGCGCGAGCCATGAAGAAGGCATGTCCCCATCTGGAAGCGACCGAGCATCACCGGACGGCTCCCATCCACCCCAGCGGCCACGGTTGCGCGGAGTGTCTGAAGGACGGAGGGGACTGGCTTCATCTCCGGATGTGCCTGACCTGCGGACACGTGGGCTGCTGCGACGACTCGCCGTCACGCCACGCGACCCGGCACTTCCACGAAAGCGCCCACCCGGTCATCAAATCGTTCGAGCCCGGAGAGGACTGGGCCTGGTGCTTCGTGGATGAGCAGTTCGTCGAGCGGATCCCCACCTTCCCGGGTGAGTCGCCCCCGGTGCACTACTCGGCCCCCACGAGCGCGCCGTAGGCACCTGCCGCGCGGACAGAGTCCCTGAAGATACCTGACAGGCCCTTGTCACGCCGGGGGGATAGGACTTCCTCATCCACCCTTGCTGACCTGGAGGTCCGTCTTGAAGCTCTACTTCCACCCCCTGTCCGGAAACTCGCGCCGCGTGCTGCTCGTGGCCGCCCACCTCGACCTTCCCCTCGAGCGCATCGTGGTGGACCTCACCACCGGCAAGCAGCGCGAGGCGTCGTACCTGGGCATCAACCCCAACGGGCGCGTCCCCGTCCTGGACGACGGCGGCTTCGTGCTCTGGGAGTCGCGCGCCATCATGGTGTACCTCGCGGAGAAGACCCCGGGGCAGACCCTGCTCCCGACGGACGCGCAGGGCCGCGCCGACGTGAACCGCTGGCTGTTCTGGTGCTCGGCCCACATGGCCCCGGCGAACACCGTGCTCGTCCAGGAGAATTTCGTGAAGCAGCGCACCGGCCGCGGGCCGCCGGACCCCGCCGAGGTCGCGCGCGGCGAGGCCCTCTTCGCGCAGACGGCGCCCGTGCTGGACTCGCACCTGGCGGGCAGGACGTGGGTCGCGCAGGAGCGCCTGACGCTCGCGGACCTCTCGCTCGCCGCGTCGTTCGCCCTCGCGGCCCCGGCGCGCCTGCCCGTCGAAGGCTACGCGAACCTCCGGGCCTGGCTGGGGCGCGTGCAGGAGCTGGAGGCGTGGCAGCGCACCGCGCCCGCCATGCCGCCGCCGGCCGCCCGGGGCTGAGCAACCGCTCGCGGCGCTCCACCCGGCATGGGTGAGCACGGCGCCGTGCCTCAGCGCGGTTCCTGGGCGAACTGCTCACGATAGCGCCCCTGGAGCGTCTTCAGCTCCCCCACTGACGGAGGTAGGCGCAGGGATGGGGCGGCCGGAGAGGCTCCTGCGCCGAGCGCATGGCGTTGCAGGGCATGAGCTCGTAGATGAGCTCGACCTCGATCGGGAGGTTGCTCGTGGACATGGGTCCCCCTTCGGCCACGACTCGAATGGAGGCCTCGCCCGAGCACGGTGGGGGCTCCCTGACCGTCAGGAGGCCCCCTGGTGCAAACGCTTCCCTGCTGCCCCCTCGCTCGCGGCGGTCCCTACCGGGGCGCGCCCTGGGCGACCCAGTCGATGATGGCCTGCTTCTGCGCGGCCGACAGGGGGCTTCCCTTGGGCATGGCGCCCCCGGAGCACGCGGGGCTGCTGTTGGTCGCGAGGATCTTGTCGATGAGGAAGCTCTGCGCGCGCAGCGGGCCACAGGCCTGCACTCGCAGCCGCTGACCACACCCCTTGCTGCTGGTGGGGACGCCGACGAGCTCGTTGTAGGCGTTGCCGGCGGTGAGGTTCACCGGCGTGGAGGCGGTCGCATGACAGCCGCTGGTGGCGCAGGTCGCCGTGAAGATGGGTTGCACGTCCGACGCCAGCGTGGACACCTTGCTGGCCACGCCGAACGTCACGGGCGCGGACGTCTCGCGGCCCGGTGCCGGGTGGACGACGGTGACGGTGGCGGCGTTGCCGCCAGGGGCAGAGGCCACCAGCGCCGCGGGAATGGAGGCGCGCAGCTCGCTTGCACTGATGAAGGTCGCCGCCACCGTCGTGCCGTTGAAGGAGAGGCTCGCGCCCTCCTTGAAGTTCATCCCCTTCACGGTGAGCGTGAACGTCCCCGAGCCCGCCACCGTGCCGCAGGGTGACAGCGAGGACACCGTGGGGAGCACCACGCCCGTCGCGGTGACGGTGAAGTCGAGGCTGGCGCTGACGCCGCCCCCTGGCGCCGGGGTGACGACGCGCACCTGGTGCGTGCCGGCCCGCGCCGTCACGGACGCCGCCACGCGGACCTCCATCCGCTGCGGACCGTCATGGGTCGTGGCCAGGGCGACGCCGTCCAGCTCCACCTGACTTTCGTCCACGAAGCCACCGCCTCCCACGGAGAGCACCACCTCGCCCACCCCCTCCTGCACGGTGGAGGGCGTGAGGGTGTCGAGCGTGGGAACCGGACGGGTGGGCACGCCGCCATCCGTGACGGAGGTGGACGGCTCCGGCGCACCGGCGCAGATCCACCCGGCGACGTCCCGCAGCGCGGCGGTGTCCAGGTACGGGCCGCCCTGGGGCATGCGTCCCTGCGCGTCCGGCTGAAGCTTGAGGGACAGGCGGCTGCGCTCCGGGTGGCCGGGCTCCACGAGCAGGAGCGAGGAGTCGCCAACCGAGGGCCGCTGCACGGTTGCCTGCCACAGCTCGCGCGCGTCACGGAACGTCAGGCCGCCCGCGCCGGTGTCGTGGCACCCGACCGTGCAACCGGTGGGGCGGTCCGCGGCGAAGTGCGCCGCGTAGACTTCTTCTAGCGTGCGGGGGGCGACGCCCTCACAGGCGCTCCCGGTGGAGGTGCCGGGATCGGGCAGCACCTCGGCGTCCCGCTGCTCGACACAGCCTGTCAGCCCCCACACTGTGAGGCACAGCAGCCATGCGACCTTCGAGGTGCGCGAGGTCACACCGGCCATGGGGGCGCTCCGGATGGATTCTCCCTGCATGACAGGAAGGACTCGCAACCCCTCGCGCCGGCCACACCCCTGGCGATCTGATACCGTGACGCCCCATGCCCCCCTCCGCCCCCGTCCCACCTGCCCCTCCCTGGTGGGTCGAGCGCGCCGAGGCGCTCCTGGCCCCGAGCGATTTGCGGACGTTGGGACTTGGCGCGCAGTGGGAGCTCCTGGAGCGGTTCTCCTTCGTGCAGGAGAACGTGGAACCGGAGCTGCTCCTGCTCGATGTGCGGGCCCGTCCGGAGCTTCAGGCGCTCTGGGCCGCGATGCAGGCGCGGGCACTCCGGGTGACCGAGGCCTTGGATGCGGCCGGAGATGACGTCGCCCAGCAGCTTCGAACAGGGGTCCTCTCTCCGGCGCGCTTCCGGGAGCAGTGGGAGGGGCTCGGCTTCATCGAAGCCACGGGCCGCGCGAGCACGGCGGCGGATGACTGGCTCGAGGGCCTGCTGCGCATCTCCCGCATCACCACCGGCCAGGACCGTCCGCCGTTCGGGCAGGTGAACCTGGCCTCGCGGGCCCAGCGCATCTCCGACTTCCTCTCCATCACGAGTCCGGGGCCGCGCGACACGGTCTACGACCTCGGCTGTGGCAACGGGAAGTTCGCCATCACCGTCGCCGCGAGTTCCTCCGCGCGGGTCAAGGGCGTGGAGTATGGACAGACGTACGTCGAGTCCGCGCGCCGCAACAGCCAACGTTTCGCGCTGCCCAACCTGGAGTTCATCCACGCGGATGTCCGCGACGTGGACATGTCCGACGGCACCGCGTTCTATCTCTACTTCCCCTTCTGGGGAGAGGTGGCGCACGCGGTGGCCCGGATGCTCGGGGACGTCGCGCGGAAGCGGGACATCACCGTGTACGCCTCGGGCCCCCGCCACGACTACGGCGAGCACTTCCTCGAGCAGGTGTCGCAGGGGGCGCTGCGTCTCGAGCCGCGGCGCCACGACTTCGCCGACGTGATGGTGCTGCGCAGCGCCGCCTTCGCTTGAGGGGCTTCCCGCGCGAAGCTCCGCGCAAGACGTGCTGTAGTGGGGGGTGCCCTGACGGTCAGGAGGCTCCCTGGTGAAAACGCTCCCCCTGCTTCCCCTGCTCTTCGCCTGCCTGACGGCGCCCGGCGGCCCCGTGCTCGCGGCGGCGCCCCCTCCCCCGGTCCTCGCGGGTCTGGACGCGCTGTACCCCGAACTGGACGCGCTCTACCGCGACCTGCACCAGACGCCCGAGCTGTCACTCCAGGAGGAGAAGACGGCGGCGAAGCTGGCCGAGCGCCTGCGCAAGCTCGGCTTCGAGGTGACCCCGAAGGTGGGCGGTCACGGCGTGGTGGCCCTGTTGCGCAACGGCAAGGGGCCCACGGTGATGCTGCGCACGGACCTGGACGGGCTGCCGGTGGAGGAGAAGACGGGGCTGCCCTACGCCAGCAAGACGAAGGCGAGGGATGGAAGCGGGACGGAGGTCGCGGTGATGCACGCGTGCGGGCACGACGTGCACATGACGTCATGGATGGGCACGGCCACGCTGCTGGCGCGGACGAAGGACCGGTGGCGCGGCACGCTGATGCTGGTGGGGCAGCCGGCCGAGGAGATTGGAGCGGGGGCCCGGCAGATGCTGGCGGACGGCCTGTTCAAGCGCTTCCCCAAGCCGGACTTCGCCGTGGCCATGCACACCGTGGCCACCGCCGCGGCGGGGACGGTGCGGTTCACCCCGGGCTATGCGCTGGCGAGCGTGGACTCGGTGGACGTCACCCTCTACGGCAAGGGCGGGCACGGTGCGTACCCGCATACCACCGTGGACCCGGTGGTGATGGCGGCGCGAACCGTCCTCTCGCTGCAGACGCTCGTCAGCCGGGAGAAGAGCCCGCTGGAGCCAGCGGTGATCACGGTGGGCTCCATCCACGGTGGCACCAAGCACAACATCATCCCGGACGAGGTGCGCCTGCAGCTCACGGTGCGCACGTACAAGCCGGAGGTGCGCAAGGCGCTGCTGGCCGGCATCGAGCGCATCGCCAGGGCGGAGGCGATGGCGTCCGGAGCGCCCCGCCCGCCCGACGTCAACGTCACCGAAGGCACGCCCGCCACCTTCAATGACCCGGCGCTCACGAAGCGGCTGGTGGACGCGGTGGGCAAGGCGCTGGGCGAGAAGAACCTCAGCGAGACGCCGTCCGTCATGGGCGGAGAGGACTTCTCCGAGTACGGCCGCGCGGGCGTGCCCTCGGTGATGCTGTGGCTGGGCATCACCGAGCCCAAGCGCTTCGCCGAGGCCAAGGGCACGGAGGAGGCACTGCCCTCCCCGCACTCCGCCCTCTACGCGCCGGACCGCGAGCGCGCGCTGCGCACCGGCGTCACCCTGCTGACGACCTCCGCGCTGGAGCTGCTGGGCAGTCCCTGAGGCCGCGTGGTGCTTCCCTTGAAGAACAGGCTCGTCGACTACTTCCGCCGCATTGCTCCTCTGTCGGACGAGGAAGCCAGGGCCATCCTGGACAGCATCGTGGTGAAGCGCTGTCCGAAGGGTACACACCTGCTCATGGCGGGGCAGGTCTCCACCGAGGCCTACTTCGTCCTCCAGGGCTGCGTGCGCCAGTACGCCATCGTCGACGGTGAGGAGCGGAGCAACGGGTTCTTCACCGAGGACGACTGGGTCCTCTCGATTCACAGCATGATGAACCAGACCCCGGCGGATCACTTCTGGGTCTGCGCGGAAGACACCACGGTGGTGGTGGGCACCGAGCAGCGCGAAGGGGACCTGTATCGGCGCTTCCCCCGCTTCGAGAGCATCTCCCGCCAGGTGATGCAGAAGGTCCTGGCGGAACAGCAGGAGTGGTTCGCGTCCTATCTCAGGGATACGCCGGAGCAGCGCTACCTCAAGCTCTCGAAGACGCGGCCGGGCCTCCTCCAGCGGATTCCGCAGTACCAACTGGCCAGCTACATCGGCGTGAAGCCCGAGTCGCTGAGCCGGATCCGCAAGCGGCTCGCCACGCGTGGCCAGCCGGCTACGCCGCGACGGAAGGCGTGACCGTCCGGAACCCTTTCGTGATGAGCCAGCCTCCGAGCAGCAGCTCGAACAGGCCGCCGGGTCCGGAGAAGAGGATGCCCCACGGCAGCCCGAAGAGCTCAAGCACGGCCCCCAGCGCCAGGAGCCCGTAGCCCACCGCGCCCAGCAGCGGGAGCCACGCGGGAAGAAGCCGGGCGCGGTACAGCGACAGGCAGAACGCCACGCCGCCAGCCCCCAGGAGGATCATCGCGAGCTGGTACGCCCAGAAGTTCCCCTTCGAGAGGAGGTTGAGCAGCGTCACCCGCTCCGGCGGTGCGGATTCTCCGAGCTGGAGGATGCACAGCAGGAACACCACTCCGACGATGAGGGTCAGCGCCTCCATCACCCGCGTGCAGACGTACGCGACGGCGATGCCCGGGCTCCGTTGCCGGAGGATGGGAAAGAACAGCACGCCGATTCCGACGACCAGGATGGAGTTCAACAGGAGCAGCAGCGCGCCCCCGACGAACAGGGACCGCTGTCCGGCCAGTTGCTCCGGGTCCTTCAGGACGGCCGTGACGAGCGCGGTGCCGATGCCGTAGGCGAAGAACGGGAGGAGGAAGAGGCTTCCCAGGGCGCGGGAGTGAAGGCGGGTGATGCGCATCGCGAGGGCTCCAGGACGTTCAGCGACGTTGTGGCCTCGAGAGTAGGGAGGGGCCGCACTCCCCCGCATTGACGAGGGTCAATAAACCCGGGGAGGGCCGCTGGGAGCACTCCCCGGCGATGGGGGGGCACGGTCAGGCGTGGAGCAGACCCCGCCGGAGGCCGCTGAGCCCCTGCGGGTGATGGCTCTCCTGTACAGTGTGGTACGAAAGATCCAGTTCTGGAACCGGAGGCTCGCGTTGACGTTGTTTCGAGTGTGTCTGACTTCGCTGTTGGTGTTGGCCGTCGCGTGCGGCGGTGATTCGAATCCCGCGGAGACCCCCGATGCCGGGCAGACCCGGCCGGACGCGGGCGTCGAGACGCCCGACTCGGGCGAGCCGGTGCCCGACGCAGGCACCGAGACGCCTGACTCCGGCACCGAGACTCCTGACTCCGGCACCGAGACTCCTGACTCCGGCACCGAGACTCCTGACTCTGGCACGGAGACGCCGGATGCGGGCACGGAGACGCCGGACTCCGGCACCGGAACCCCGGACGCTGGCACCGAGCCGACCGACGCGGGCTCCGGGACACCGGACGCGGGCGGGCCCACCGAGGTGAACGTCATCGACAACGGGGGCTTCGAGGAGTGGCCCGGGGCGCTTCCCGCGCTGTGGTCCGGGAGCACGACGAACATCGAAGACGTCGTGCAGAAGGTCACGTCACAGCCCTACGAGGGCTTGAACGCGGCCCGGCTGATCAACACGTCGAGCACGCACAAGCGCTTCACCACCGTGGCGAAGTCCATGGCCGCGGGCCGCTACTCCTGCACCTACCGGGCGCGGGGCACCGGTGACGTCCGCAACGCCTGGTTCGGCACCGACTACTCCAGCTACTCGTCCTACACCTCCCTCGACACGCAGACGTGGACCCAGGTGAGCTACAACTTCAACCTGGCCAACGCCGTCTTCGACACCTTCGAGCTCATCTTCAGCGTCCGGAACACCAGCGGCGAGCACGTGCTCATCGACAACGTCCGCTGCGTGCGCACCCCCGAGCCGTGCGATGCGGTGAGCTGCGAGGCCTGGGCGCGGTGCGACAACGCCACCGTGACCTGCCAGCCGCTCTCCGGCCGCTGCGACGACGCCATGGACTGCAGCGAGTGGCAGGCCTGCGACGCGACCCACACCTGCGTGACCGCGGCGGACCGCTGCGTCCGCCACGCGGATTGCGCGGGGACCCCGGAGACGCCGGTCTGCGACACCGCCTCGCACCTCTGCGTGGAGGGCGACCCTTGCGCCGGCGTCACGTGCAGCAACCCGGCGACGAGCTGCAACCCCACCACGGGCGTGTGCGAGCTGGCCGAAGGCGCCTGCTTCACGACGTATGACTGCCGCGGCGCCCTGCCCGCCTGCGACCCGGCCACCCGCCGCTGCGTCGCGGCCGACCACGCGGCGAACATCATCCGCAACGGCGGCTTCGAGAACTGGAGCACCCGCCCCATCCCCTACTACGGGAACAACTACGTGCCGGATTACTGGTACGGCCTGGACAACGGCATCACGGACCCGGGCACGGAGATCAAGCCCTCGCGCCTCGCGCGCTACACGAGCGCGGTGCACGGCGGCTCCTCGGCGCTGCAGTTCGTGGTGCCCATCCAGATCGCGGAGCGCTTCACGACCGAGAAGTTCAACGTCCCGACGGGCAACTACTCCTGCTCGTACCGCGTGCGCGGCCACGGCAGCATCCGCCACCGCAGCTACTCGAGCGGCGGCTGGAGCCCGCAGACGGACTTCCTCACCGTGGACAGCGATGAGTGGCAGCCGGTGTTCTTCCGCTTCACCGGCAACGTGCGCGACTGGCGCCTGTTCTTCTACCCGAGCCGCAGCGTCGCCGACCGCGACCACCTCCAGGTCGACGACGTCGTCTGCACGAAGGACTAGGACGCGCCGTTGACAGGAAGGGAGCGGTGGGGCGTGAAGCCTCATCGCTCCCTGGCCTCCGGTCCGTCTCTCCCCTGACACCGCGCGCTCCAACCTCCCCGGCTTGACGGCGACAATATCCGTAAGCAATAACGGAGTCCATGGACGACGTCGCGAAGCAGGGGACGGGGGCGCTTGGCTCGCGGCTGCGGCGGGTGGTGGAGCGGATGGACCGCGACGTCCACGCCATCTACCAGGCGGCGGGCGTGCGCTTCGAGCCGCGCTGGTACGCGGTCTTCACGTCCCTCCGGGACCACGGCCCGCTGACGGTGGGAGAGCTGGCGGAGCGGCTGGGCGTCACGCACGCGGCCGTCAGTCAGGTGCGCACGGCGCTGGAGCGCGAGCGGCTCATCACCGGCGAGGCCGACCCCGTGGACGGCCGGAGGCAGCGCTTGAAGCTCACCGCGCACGGCCGCAAGACCGCCGCGAAGCTCGCGCCGCTCTGGGCCGCCATCCAGACCGCGGCCACGGCGCTCCTCGACGAAGGAGCGCCCCGACTGCTCGCCGAGCTGAATGGATTGGAGCGCGCGCTCGACCACTGCGGCCTGCGCGCGCGGGTGGGTGACCTGCTGCACCTCGAAGACCCAGACGCACCAGGAGCGCCCCATGATTCCAAGCGCTGACCGCCTGCTCATCGCGGCGACCGCCCTGTGGCTCGTCGCGAGCCCCCTGCCCTCCTTCGCGCAACCTCCCGCCAGTGGCGCCGTCACGGCCCCAGCGCGGCTCACCGCCGCGGAGCGCGACGCGGCGCTGTCCTCCATCCAGGCGGAGCTCCAGCGAACCTACGTCTTCCCGGAGCAGCGCGCGGCGCTGGTCGAGCGTCTGGAGCGGGAGCGGAGGGCGGGCCGCTACACCGTCGACTCTCCAGCGGAGTTCGCCGAGCGCGTCACCGCCGACCTGACGGAGGCCAGCAAGGACCGGCACCTGTACCTGGTGAACGACGCCGCGCGGTACGCCGCCGCGAAGGCGCCCAGGGCGCGGGAGACGGAGACCGACGCGTACTGGCGCCAGCGGGCCCTGCGCGAGCACCACGGCCTCACGGAGCTGCGCGTGCTGCCGGGCAACGTGCGCTACCTGAAGGTCTCCGGGTTCCACTGGGTCCAGGACGAGACCGGCACGGCCTATGACGACGCCCTGCGGTTCCTGAAGGACGGGGACGCGATCATCATCGACCTGCGGGACAACGGCGGGGGCGTCCACGCGGCGGTGCGCTACCTGGTCAGCCACTTCCTCGATGGGGACGTGCCGCTGTTGACCTTTGTCTCGGGCTCCAAGCCTCCCGAGCAGTCCAGGACGCTGGAGCACCTTCCCGCCGGGAGGTTGATGGGCAAGCCCCTGTACGTGCTGATCAACCCGCGCGTGGCTTCAGCGGCGGAGGAGTTCGCCTATCACGTCCAGCAGCTCAAGCTGGGGGAGCTGATCGGCGCCAGGACCGCGGGGGCCGCCAACAACAACGCGCTCGTGCCCGTCGCCCCCTGCTTCGTGCTCAGCGTCTCGCGTGGGCACCCGGTCCACGCGGTCAGTGAGACGAACTGGGAGGGCGTGGGCATTGCTCCGGACGTGGAGACACCTCCCGAGCAGGCCCTGGAGGTCGCGCAGTCCCGCGCCTTGAAGAAGCTGCTGGCGAACCCCGGCCTCACTCCGGCGCTCCGCTCCGGATACGCCTGGGCCCAGACGACGGTCGAGGCCGGACTGCATCCGGTCTCCGTCCCGGCGCGGATCCTCAAGCCCCTGGCTGGCCGCTTCGGGCCGAACGAGGTGTCCTGGCGGGACGGCGCGCTGTGGCTCCGCCGTGGAGGCCGGCCTGCCGCCCGGCTCACGCCCCTGACGGCGGAGGGGCTGTTCTCCGTGGAGGGCCATGAGTCCTTGCGCGCACGGCTGACCGGCAAGGCGCTGGAGCTGCTGTGGAGCGACGCGCCGGAGCCGGCCGTGTTCGCGCGCGGCTGAGGCCCCTCCCCCGCGTCATTTGACGTGGAATGGCACCTGCTGCTCGAACTCGCGGCTGGGGACTCCGATGACGGAGTACGCCGGAGACTGGATGGGCGGCATGGTGCGCAGGATGCGGCGGTGGAAGGTCGGGTAGCTGGCCTTGAACTTCCCCCCGTTCCACACGCGCAGCAGGTTGGCCGTGAAGAGGCCGTTGTGCACGCCGTCGCTGGAGAGCTGGTTGTCCTGGCAGCCGGAGATGAGCAGCACCGTGGCCTTGAGCGTCAGCCTGGGGTCGTCCTTGGGCAAGCCCTTCAGGATGGCGTCGTACATCGCCTTGTTGTCGCGGTACGTGCGGTGCTCGATGCCCAGGGGCATCTCCTTGAAGCGCCGCTCCGTGTGCTCCGTGCTCCGCAGCGAGTCCGCCAGCAACTGCAGGCTGCCGCTGGCGCGCAGGGCCGCGTAGGCGACGCTGCTCACCGAGCCGCTGTGGCAACTGTCGGAGAGCATGAAGACCCGCACGCCCGCCTTGAGCTTGCCCATCGCCTGGTAGATCTCGTCGTCGACGAGCTCCCCGTCGTACAGACACCAGGTCTCATCCAGGCCGTCGTCCTCGTCTCCGTTCAGGTCGGGGAGCTGGCCGCCGTGCCCCGAGTAGGTGAGCAGCAGCAGGTCCCCCGCCTGGAGCACCGACGCCGCCTCGCCCAGCTCCGCGAGCACCTTCGCGCGCGTGGCGTCGCGGGTGAGGAAGGGGCGGATGCGGCTGAACTCCTGCGCCTTCGCGATGCTGATCATGTCCTCGGCGTCCGCTTCGCACGCCTGCAACTGGCCATCCCAGCCCGCGTAGTGCTTCGGATCCACCGCGTTCAAACCGATGTTGATGGAATATCCCTGCGCCATGACAGTCCTTGCCTCCCTCCTTCACGGTGGAGACGGACGGCAGGGATGGCAGGAAGGAGGCGGGGCGCGCCGTGCCCCTCCCCGGCCCTGTCCCGGCCGGGAGCCCGGGGCTCGCCCCCTCCGCTGCGCGCGTGGCGGCGGTCGGTCAGTCGTCCGAGGGGACCGCCTCCCCCCAGGGGCCGTCCTTCAAGCGCAGGTGACGGCGCAGGGTGTTCGCCAGCCAGGTGACGTCGCCTTCGCTCTCGAAGCCGCTCACCAGCGTCAGCGTCCGGCCGTCTCGCGTCCTCGCGCGCAGGGCGAAGCGACGGAGGACGAGCATCCCCTTGCCGCCCTTGCGCGTGAAGGCGTGCACCGAGAGGGAGTCCAGCGTGCGCACGTCCACGGTCGCGGCGCCGGACAGCGGCAGCGGCTTCGAGAAGATGCGCATGCGGTCTCCCCGCACCTCCACCCAGGTGAGGTTGAGCGTCGCGGCGAGCGCCGGATAGAGGACCGCGAGCGCGACCACGCCCACCGCGCCCCACTGGAGGGCACTGAAGCTGGCGACCGTTTCGTGGAACCGGACGGCGAACAGGACCGCCGCGAGGAGCAGGCCCAGCATCAGGTACATCGCGTCGAAGGTCGGGGCGGTCCACCCGATGCGCAGGGCCCCGTCCTCGCGCTCCACGAGGAAGTTGGGGGGCGCCACGGAGACCGCGCCCCGGGCCTTGGCCGGCGCCTGTCCCTGAGGGGCGGCCGGGCCTCCCACGCGGCGGAAGTGGCCGTCGTCGCGCACGTGGTACGTCACACCGCAGCCCCGGCAGGTGAGAAGGACATGGCCGGGCGCCAGGCCCGGGAGTGACGTGCCGCACTGCTCACATTGCGCCTGCATCCACCGCCTCCCGGTCTCGCGAGCCTAGCCGGGAACGCGGCGTCGCGGCGCCCGCCCCCCTATAGTCCCCTCATGAAGGACGCTCCCGCCCCGCCCCGCTCCATCGTCGCCCTGCCCCTGACACCGGAGGGCTTCGCTCCCTTTGGCGACGTCGTGTCCGCCGGGCTCAAGAGCGGCGCTTCGGCGAACCAGGGCACCGCGGTGCGCTTCGACTGGTCGGCGCGGCTGGAGAACGGACGGCCGGGGGCGCAGCCCAACCTCGCGGTGTTCCGCTCCGTGCCGCAGCCGCTCCCCTTCACCGTGAAGCTGCTCGAACACCATCCCCAGTCCAGCCAGGCGTTCCTGCCCATGCGCTGCTCGCGCTTCCTCGTCTGCGTCGCGCCGACCGCGCCTTCGGGCGGGCCCGACCTGGACGGGCTCGTCGCGTTCGTCTGCGGCCCCGGCCAGGGCGTGAACTACCACCGGGGCGTGTGGCACCACCCCATCATCGCGCTCGATACGCCGGCCGAGTTCGCGATGCTGGCATGGGAGGACGGGGGTGCGGAGGACTGCGTCGTGCGGCGGTTCTCCACGCCCGTCACCGTCGTCGTCGGGGACTGAGCGGTCTCCCTACCCGTCCGTCCTCGGCTGACGCGCGAGCCACGCGCGCCACTCCTCGGCCGTTTCGTACTGCTCACCGGAGAGCTGCTTCAGCACCATGACCGCGGGGTCACGGTTGATGGGCGTCTGGAGCGCGGACATCTCCACCAGCCGCTCCCCCAACTGGCGGATCAGCCCGGTCCGCTGCGCCTTCAGCGACTCCGGGGGCAGGTCGTCCAGCAGGTAGGTGAGGAGGTAGGTCGCCTTGTTGCGGTCGCCCGTCCTCGGCAGCAGCACCGCGTCCGCCACGGTGGCCACGTCCAGCAGCGGCCGGGTCGCGGCCTGCTGCGTGGCCGTCAGCACGCGCAGCACGTTGTTGCGCACGCCGCCGCTCGGGTCGCGGATGAAGGGCCGCAGCCTGTGCACGGTCTCCTCGGCCGTGGGCGCATAGGCCAGCAGGAACGCGGCCCGGGCTCGCGTCTCCCCGTCCGACTCCTCGCGCAGGACCGCGGTCAGCGCCTCCAGGTGCCGGGGCACCTTCTCCAGGAACTCCGGCTCGAAGGCCGCGAGCTCCGGATGGCCGAACCCGCCCATGCAGTGCGCGACCTTGCAACCGGAGTCCTCCGCGAGCTGGCCCTGCGCCTGGAGCCGCTGAAGCCGCTGCTCGTACTCGCCCCACCGGGCGACCAGCCCCTCCGGGTCCGTGGGGTGGCCCTTGGGGTCCGGGAGGAAGCGCAGCCGGGCCGCGTCCTCGGCGTCCACCATGTCCATCACCACGAAGGCGCTGCCCTTGAGGTCGTCCGCGAAGAAGAGGGTCATCCCCAACTGGGCGAAGGCGAGGTGGTACTGCTGGCGCAGCGCGGCTTCCTTCTGCTTGAAGACCGCGGCGCTGTGCACGACGGGCTTGCCCACCTCCAGCCCCAGCACGCGCCGGACCGTCTCCCGGTCCACCCTCCGCGAACCGAACGCATCAATCCCCTTCAGCGTGAACGTCGGGAACGGAGGCTCGGTCGCCTTCGACAGGTTGGCGCGGGCCTCCGCGACGATGCCGCCCCACGCCGGCAGCGCGTGCAGCGCCGCCAGCTCCAGGTCGTATTCGAGGTGCTCCGCGTCGTAGTAGCCGCCCTGGACCGCCCGCTTCAGCACCTCCACGGCCGCGTCCGTGTGGCCCGCGAGCGAGGCGCACCCCGCGGCGCGATAGAAGGACTCCGCGCGGTCCGGCCCCTCCCCGGCCGCCTCGCCGGAGGCGCGGAAGCGCTCCGCGCACCGTTCAAAGTCCAACGCCGCATAGGCCTGCTCGGCTTCCGCCGAGAGCTGCTGGGCCCGCGCGGCCGGGTCCGCCGGCTTCGGGGCATGCGCGCAGCCCGCCCCCAACGCGACCACGGTCAGTGCCATCACGACTCGCATCTGGACCCACCTTTCGGAAAAAGCGCGTATCTCATGCAAGCTGCGAGCAGGTTTCAAGGAGCGCCAACCATGGCCAACGCCATCTCGAAGACCGCGTACTACACCCTGGCCTGCCGGGCCGAGGACGCGCGCCAGCCACGACCGCTGTGCAATGACACCTTCGCCTTCCGCTTCATGGATGACGAGGCGCGGCAGGTCTGGGCCCGCTTCCAGTCCTTTGACCGGGCCAACGCCAGCAACGCCGCGCGGCACCAGATCATCGACGCGCAGGTGCAGGAGGAGCTGGACCGCGAGCCCAACGCGCGGGTGGTGGTGCTGGGCGCGGGCTTCGACACGCGGGCCTACCGCCTGCGCGGAGGCCGGTGGCTGGAGGTGGACGAGCCCGCCCTCCTCACGCACAAGGACGCGAAGCTGCCGGTGACGGAGGCGAAGAACCCACTCGAGCGCCTCCCCATCGACTTCGCGTCGGAGTCGCTCGTCCGGAAGCTCGAACCCTACCGGGACGCGAGGCGCACGCACGTCATCATCGAGGGCGTGCTCATGTACCTGTCCACCGCGCAGCGCCGCGACATGCTCGCCGTGCTCCGGGAGGTGTTCCCCCACCACGCCGTGTACTGCGACCTGATGCGCGAGAGCTTCCAGCGCGAATACAGCCGCGACCTGCACGCGGTGCTCGCCAGCATGGGCGCGTCCTTCCAGGACATGTCGGACACGCCGGAGGCCCTCTTCCTGGAGGCGGGCTACACGGCCGCGTCCTCCACCTCCGTCCCCCTGCGCGCGCTGGAGCTGGCCGGCAAGCGCATCCCGGCGCTCATCGTCCGGAACTTCATGCGGCCGGTCCGCGAGGGCTACCGCATCTGGAAGTTCGAGCGGCGCTGACGCCTCACTTCGCCTTCGGCGCCGAGGAGGACTGCCCCAGCGCCACGCTCCCCAGGATGAGGGTGCCCGCCACCAGCATGGTGGGCGTCAGCGGCTCGCCCAGGAGCAGCCACGCCCACGTCAGCGCGAACAGCGGCACCAGGTAGGTGACGACGGAGGCGCGCGGCGCGCCGATGCGCTGGATGAGCCGGTAGAACACCGCGTACCCCAGGCCGGTGCAGAGGACGCCCAGGGCCGCCGCCGCCAGCCAGGGCCGCGTGCCGATGGGCTCCGTGGGCCACGTGGCCACCGCGAAGGGCACCATCAGCACCGCGCCGCAGGCCAGCGTGGCGGCGGCGACCGCGGCGGCCGGCAGTCCGGCGAAGTGGCGGCGCACCAGGTTCGACCCGATGCCGTAGAGGAACGCGCCCGTGGTCCCCGCCGCCACGGCCCCGGCGACGCTCGCGCCCCCGGCCTTGCCGCTGGCCAGCACCACCACCCCGGCGAAGCCCGCGAACAGCGCCACCGCACGCCGGGCCCCGATGCGCTCGCCGTAGAAGAGGAACGCCACCAGGGCGGTGAAGAGCACCGCCATGCTGTTGGTGATGGCCCCGACGCCCGCGGGGGCCTGCCGCGCGGCCCAGGCGAACAGCGAGAAGGGCACCGCCGCGTTGATGACGCCCACCAGCGCCAGCCGGGGCCACAGCGCGGGACGCAGGGCCGAGCGCGCGCGCCACAGGAAGGGCATCAGCACCGCCGCGCCCAGCACCAGGCGCAGCGCCACCAGCGGGATGGGGCCGAAGGCCGGCGCCGCGATGCGCAGGAACAGGAAGGACGCGCCCCAGATGGCGGCCAGCCCGCCCAGCTCCAGGGGCGTGAGCCACGCCCGGTTGAAGGTAGGAGTCACGGCCTGGGGATGGGTGAGACCGGATGCGCTCATGGCGGCCCCCTCGTGCGAGGAAGGAATCAGACTTCTGTCTGGCCCTCTCTTCACGCCGCCGCCCTTTCTTCACAAGCGCATCCTTTCCGTGCCAGACATGAGCCAGATTTGAGGCTCGTCCCCATGCCCCTCCACACCGAACTGCTCCCCGCCCTGGCGGCCTTCGAGTCCGCCGCCCGCCACCAGAACTTCGCCCGCGCGGCGGAGGAGCTGCACCTGACCGCGAGCGCCGTCAGCCACCACGTCCGCAAGCTGGAGGACCGGCTGGGGGTCGCGCTCTTCCAACGGCACGCCCGGGGCGTGGCGCTGACGGCCGAGGGGCGCCAGCTCGCGGACGCCGCCAGCAACGCGCTGTCGGACATGGACCACGTGCTCGGGGGCCTCAAGCATTCCCGGGACGAGGACGCCGTGGTGCGCATCACCACGGTGCACTCGCTGACGTACGCGTGGCTCCTGCCGCGCATGCCGGACTTCACCTCGCGGCATCCGCGCATCCGGATCCACGTGGACACGGAGATGGCGCTCACCCGCTTCGACGAGGGCGGGCCGGACCTGGGCATCCGCTACGGCCAGGGGCCCTGGCCGGGCTTGAGCGCGCAGCCGCTCATGGACGACGCCCTGTTCCCCGTGGCCTCCGCGCGGCTGGCGGGCGTGGAGCACGTGCGCGACGCGGCGGACGTGGCGAAGCTCCCGCTCATCGCGGACCTCAGCCGCCAGGGCTGGCAGGACTGGTTCCGCTCGGCGGGCGTGCGCGGGACGCGGTTCGAGGAGCGCTACAGCTTCAGCGACACCACCGGCGCGCTGATGGCCGCGGTGCAGGGCCTGGGCGCGGCGCTGGCGCGCGAGAAGATCGCCACGCCCTACTTCGCGGACGGCCGGCTCCTCCGGCTGCCCGGCCCCATCGTGCCCACCCGCGCCAGCTACTTCGTGGTGTACCCCTCGCACCGGCGCCTGCGGCCCGCCGCGCGCCTCTTCGTGGACTGGCTGCTGGCACAGCGAGACAGCGCGACGGCGCCGCCACCGCCACGCACGCCCCGGCGGTAATCCCGTCCCCGCCTCCAGGCAGCCGAGCAGCCGCCGCGCTTTCGCTTGTGCCCGCTGCCCCTGCCCCGTAGGTTGCGGGCAGTTATATGGGTTCCCATACAAATCGAACGCCGGCGCCCCCGGACGTGTCCGGCGAGGTGCGCGCGGCCATGGACGGCGTGCGGCGGCTGGTGCGGCTGCTGCGGGTCTCCGCTCGCGCCTCCGAACGGCTGGTGGGCATCAGCGGCGCCCAGCTCTTCATCCTCCAGGAGCTGGCGGAGTCCGGGCCCTGCTCCATCAACACGCTCGCGGAGCGCACGCTCACGCACCAGAGCAGCGTGTCCGTCGTCGTCACGAAGCTGATCGAGCAGGGGCTGGTGAGCCGCCGCCGCTCCGACGAGGACGGCCGCCGGGTGGAGGTGGCGCTGGAGCCGAAGGGCCGCGCGCTGGTGCGCAAGGCGCCGCCCATGGCCCAGGCGCGGCTCATCTCCGGGCTGCGCGGGCTGAAGCCCGACGTGCGCGCGGGGCTGGTCCAGGGCCTGGACGCGTGGGTGCGCGCCCTGGGGCTCGACGGGGACGTGGCCCCGCTCTTCTTCGAGGACGAAGCCTCGCGCCCTTCGCGGCGCCGCAAGACACAGGAGCACACCGATGAAGAAGCCTGATGTGGAACGCATCGAGGAGGGCCTGGGCGAGGGGGCGGACGCGCGCTCCAGCCTCCCCGTGGCCCCGTCGATGGGCCCCGCGCTCGCCACCCTGCGCACCCCCGCCGCCTCCGTGGCGGTGGACTCGCGCACCGTGTTCATCAGCGCCATGGCCGTGGTGCTCGCGGCCGTGGCGGGCCTGGTGGCGCAGGGGCTGGGCGCCCTCATCCACTTCGTCACGAACCTGGCCTTCTTCGGGCGGCTGTCCGTGCAGCCGGTGTCTCCCGGCGACAACACGCTGGGTGGCTGGGGGGTGCTGGTGCCCGTGGCGGGCGCCCTCATCGTGGGGTTGATGGCGCGCTACGGCTCGCGGGCCATCCGGGGCCACGGCATCCCGGAGGCCATGGAGCAGGTGCTCTTCAACCAGAGCCGCATCCCGCCCCGCATGACGCTGCTCAAGCCGCTGTCGGCGGCGATCGCCATCGGCACCGGCGGCCCGTTCGGCGCGGAGGGGCCCATCATCGCCACGGGTGGCGCGCTGGGGTCGCTGCTGGGCCAGGGGCTCCACGTCACGGCGGACGAGCGCAAGGCGCTGCTCGCCGCGGGCGCCGCCGCGGGCATGGCCGCCACGTTCGGCGCGCCGGTGTCCGCCGTGCTGCTGGCCGTGGAGCTGCTGCTCTTCGAGTTCAAGCCCCGCTCCGTCATCCCCGTGGCCCTGGCCACCGCCACCGCCACCGGCGTGAGGATCGCCTTCATGGGCGGCGCGCCCGCGTTCGCCATCCCGGACCTGACGACTCCGTCCGGCGGGGCGCTCGCGTTCTACGGAGTGCTGGGCCTTGTCATCGGCGCCGCCTCCGTGGCGTGCACGCGCGCGGTGTACTGGCTGGAGGACCTGTTCGAGAAGCTGCCGCTGCACTGGATGTGGTGGCCCGCGCTGGGCGCCATCGTCGTGGGCGTGGTGGGCTACTTCTCCCCGCGCACGCTGGGCGTGGGCTACACCAACATCGAGGACATCCTCTCCGGCCGCTTCGTGGGCACGGCGATGCTCGTCTTCTGCGCGCTCAAGTTCATCTCCTGGTCCGTCGCGCTGGGGAGCGGGACGTCCGGCGGAACGCTGGCGCCCCTCTTCACGCTGGGCGGCGGCCTGGGCTCCGGGCTGGGGCTGCTGGCCACGCAGGTGTTCCCCGGCCTGGGCGTGGACGTGCGCGTCGCGGCGCTGGTGGGCATGGCCGCGCTCTTCGCGGGGGCGTCCCGCGCGCTGCTCGCGTCGGTGGTGTTCGCCTTCGAGACCACGCGCCAGCCGCTGGGCCTCCTGCCGCTGCTCGCCGGCTGCGCGGCGTCCTACCTGGTGTCCGCGCTGCTCATGCGGCACTCCATCATGACGGAGAAGCTGGCCCGCCGCGGCGCCCGCATCCCCACGGAGCTGGGCGCGGACGCGCTGGGGACGGCGCTCGTGCGCGACCACGGCCTGAAGACCGTGGTGACGTTGCAGGCGGACATGCCCCTGGAAGAGGTGCGCGCGTGGCTTGCGTCCGACGCCTCGGGCTCCCACCACCAGGGCTTCCCCGTCGTGTCCCTCGAAGGGACGCTCGTGGGCGTCGTCACGCGCAGGGACCTGCTGGACGGCCACGCGAGCGAGGGCCGGCGGCTGCGGGACGTGGTGAAGCGGCCTCCCGCGGTCGTCTTCGACGACAGCTCCCTGCGCGAGGCGGCGGACCTGATGATGGACGAGGGCGTGGGCCGTCTGCCCGTCGTCTCCCGCGCGAGGCCCCAGCACGTCGTGGGCATCCTCACCCGCAGCGACCTGCTCGCGGGCCACCGGCAGCGGCTGGCGAACGCCCGCACGCGGGAGCGAGGCCTGGGCTCCGCGCGTCCCCCTTCGCCCCGGACCGCGTGAGCGCTCCGGCTCAGGTCGTCGCGGCGACCGGGGCCGGGCGGGCCTTCGCCTCCTGCTCGCGGCGCAGCGCCGCGAGCGTCTGGCGGATGCCTTCCGCGTACGGCGTCTTGTGCACCGTGCCCAGCAGCCCCCGCAGCGCGGAGTCATCCAGCAGCACGGGGTTCGTGAGCAGGTAGTACATCTCCACCAGCTCGCGCATGAAGGGGTCGAAGAGGCCCGCCAGCCGCACCATCCCCTTCCCCATCGTCATCGTCTTGGGCGCGTGGCCCGCCTGCGCGTAGATCTCCTTCACCATCTCGCGCTGGGTGGTGACGCCCGCGCCGGCCAGGTTCCAGAAGCGGCCGTACGCGCGCGGCTCGTCCATCAGCGCGGTGACGACGGGGCCCACGTCGTTCACGAAGACGAACTCATGCGGCGTGTCCAGCGGCCCGATGAGCGGGGCGCGCTTGCCCTGGCTCGCGGCGACGAAGGCCCGGTACAGGAAGCTGCGCTCCACGCCCGGCCCGTAGAAGTCCGGCAGCCGGAGGACGGTGCCCTGGATCCGGCCCGCGGCGTCCGCCTCCAGCAGCAGGTCCTCCTGCGCCTTGCGCATGCGGCCCTTGTAGGCGTTCGGCTCGCGCGGATGGGACTCCGTCACCGTCGCGGTGCGCGCCATGCCATACGGGTACACCGTGCCGATGAGCACCACCCGCTCCACGCCCTCCGCGATGGCCGCGTCCAACGTGCGGCGCATCAGCTCCGGGTGCAGGTGGAACTGCCAGTAGTTCACCCCCACCATGTAGATGAGGGTCCGCACGCCCCGCGCCGCGGCCCGGATGGACGCCGGGTCGTCCGGATTCCACGTCACCACCTCCGCCCGGGGGTCCGCGCCGAACTCCCTGCGCAGGCTGCCCTCCGAGCGCCCCACCACCCGGTAGGACCGCCCCTGCGCCTGCAGCGCCCGCGCCACGGACTGACCGATGACGCCCGAGGCGCCGAACAACGCAACCGTTTCCATGTCGCTCTCCTGGAAGATGAACATCCGAACGTTTCATGAACACCGTTCGGTGAACACCGTTCATCTATTGCTATCCGTTCGGTCCGTCAAGGCCTACCCTGGTGACATGGGCATCACGGAGCGCAAGGAACGACAGCGGGCGGAGCTGCGGGAGCACATCCTGCGGGTGGCGCGGGACATGGTGATGAAGGAGGGGTTCGGGGCCCTCTCCATGCGCAAGCTGGCGGACGCGGTGGAGTACGCGCCCGCGACGCTCTACCTGCACTTCGAGAACCGCGACGCCATCGCGCGGGAGCTGTGCGTGCGCGGCTTCCAGGAGCTGCTCGCGGCGCTGGAGCCGGCAGCCGCCGTGAAGGAGCCGGTGGAGCGGCTGTCACGCCTGGCCCAGGCCTACCTGACCTTCGGCCTGGAGCGCCCGGAGACCTACCGCCTCATCTTCATGGAGGACGCCAAGCTGTCCGCCGAGCTCTTCCAGGACAAGCAGCACGGCGAGGGCCCCCGCTCCTTCGCGCTGCTGGTGAGGGCCTGCGAGGACCTGAAGGCGGCGGGCCGGACTCCGGAGGCCACGCCCGCGGAGCAGTTGGCGGAGGTCTTCTGGGCGGGGCTGCACGGCATCGTCAGCCTCAAGCTCACCTGCACCGGTTTCCAGGGATCTCCCGCGGAGGTGCTGGCCGAGGCCCTCGTCGCCACGCTGGTGCGGGACCCGAAGCCCGGAAAACGCGCGCGGTAGCCTTCGCCTCACCCGCCAGGTGGCCCGCTGAAATCCGGGCGCGGCCATGTGCCCGATACCTTCTTTCTGGGTCCTGTATTGGATGCGGCTGTTTCATGGGAAGGGCTGGCGGGCGACCCGGCGACCGCCAACTGGCATCCCGATGACACGCTGTGTGAATATTGGACGTCCCATGAAAAGGTCCCCATCAACCCATCCCGGTGAGTCGGGTCAGGCGGTCGTTGAGTCCGCGCTGGTCATCCCGGTGATGGTGTTCCTCATCCTGGGCATCCTCCAGTTGGGGACGCTCCACCACGCGCGGCTGATGACGGAGTACGCCGCGTACCGGGCGGCGCGCGCGGGCATCGTCAACAGCGGCGACTGCGAGATCATGAAGGACGCCGCCTACGTGGCGCTGCTGCCCACCCTGGGTCCGCCCAGGTCCGGCGGCAAGGGCCGCGTGGACACGCTCATCAACGTGGCGCTGGTCCATGACGCGTACACGGACAAGAAGCTGGCGGCCCAGAACCAGCGCTACCAGCAGGTGAACCTGGAGCGCGTGCGGGTGGAGGTGCTCAACCCCCGGCGCAGCCAGTTGCCCATGCTCTTCTCCTCCTATGGCTCGCACCTGTCGGGCCTGGAGGTGGACTTCGACGACATCCGCAACGCGCAGGTCATCGAGGCCAACCTGCTCACGGTGCGCATCACGTACTTCTACGAGATGCGCATCCCGTTCGCGAACTGGCAGTTGCACGCGTTCTACATGGGCCGCGAGGCGCTCAACGGCCTGGCCATGCGGGGCCCCAACTTCACCACGCAGAAGGTGAACGGCGGCAGCCTCACGGACCACCTGGAGGACCAGGGCGCGGGCCAGAGCGCGGACCACCAGAAGATCCGCACGCTCGCCGACAGCAACGTCTTCGCCATCCCCGTCGTGGCCACCTATTCGATGCGCATGCAGTCCAACTTCCTCAACGGCACGCACGGCCCCACTTCGTGCGCGGTGGACGGCTAGCGATGTTCCGGATTCTGCGAAGACTGCGGCGCGACGAGCGCGGGCAGGCCATGGTGCTCGGGGTGGTGGTCATGCTGGTGCTGGCCGTCACCATCATGACGTCGGTGGGCATTGGCCAGGGCGTGTACGAGAAGATCAAGCTGCAGGATGCCGCGGACGCGCAGGCGTACTCGCTGGCGGTGAAGGAGGCGCGGGCCTACAACTTCCTCGCGTACACCAACCGCGCGATGATCGTGCACTACTCCGCGATGCTCACGCTGATGTCCTACGTGAGCCACGCGGTGTACCTGGACCGCACCATCGGCGTCGCGGCCAAGTACCTGCAATACATCCCCGGCATCGGCGCCATCTTCATGGCGGTCTCCACGGCGATAAAAACGTGGAAGGTCACGGTGGAGACCGTCTCACGATTACTCATCCCCGTGCTGACAGCGCTCAACATCGCGCTGTGGCTGGCCCAGGAGGCCATGCTCACGGGGACCCTCTTCGACCTCTACACCACGAAGGGACACGGGAACGTCATCCAACAGACCGACCCGCGCGCGGAGGTCACCGAGGACATGGACTCCGGACAGTCGTTCAACAACGCGTCCGTGTCCTCGCTGTTCGGCAACCCGAGCGACATCAACTACTCCAACGCCAAGAACTTCCTGCACGTGCTGGACGACGGCCCCTTCAGCAGCAGCCCCACCATGGGCGTGGACCCCACCGGCATGCTCGCGCGGGGGAAGCTGGTGACGGGCAACAAGCTGTCGGATCCGAACATGGCCAAGTACCGCCTGCTCATGGGCAACCTGGCCAACGGCGTGCGCCGGCGGTGGACGGCCGAGGGCGAGGGGCCCATCCTCATTGGCCGGCGCTGGGAGTTCAACCTGTGCGTCGTCATTGGCCAACTGCGCATCCGCAAGACGGCGGACAGCCAGATCAAGAGCTTCGACGAGAACTTCGAGAACAACCGCAAGGATCAGCTCTTCGCGTCGGACGACATCCGCATCGAGGTGCGCCCCACCTGCTTCCTCTTCGGCTGGAAGGACGTCTTCCGGCTGCGCTTCCGGGCGGCGGCGGACAACCGGGGCGGCTTCCACCAGGAATACGGCTCCAACAAGACGGATGACCACCACCCGTGGCTGGGCATCACGCCGTTCATCACGTCCGACACCAGCTTCGTCAGCCCCCGGCAGAACCACTTCGGCTACCCGTGCAACCTCATCGTCCTGGGCAAGGACATGGGCGCGGAGCGCAGCGGCAAGAAGCCCGTCTACGAGCTGGAGAACCTGAAGAACAACGCGTTCATGGAGGGCAGCGGGGACGGCAAGTACAACACCGCGGAGAACAACGACGAGGCCATCCGCGAGTCGTACCTGGACATGACCTGGGAGTACGTGGGCGGCAAGCAGGACGGCTACGCGGCGGACTTCCGCCAGCGCACGGGCGGCATGATGGCCATGGCCGTGGGCCGCGCCATCTACCACCGCCCCGGCGCGTGGAAGGAGGAGCCCAACTTCTTCAACCCGCTCTGGACCGCGCGCCTGGCGCCCGTGCAGACGCACTGGGACGCGGATCACCTCAAGTGGCTGGTGCCGGCCTGGGAGGACAGCGAATGGCTCATTCAAGGCATCAACTACTGATGCGCCCGGGCCGCCGTGCCCAGCGGGGCGCGGCGACGGTGGAGCTGGCGCTGCTGGCGCCGCTGCTCGTCGTGCTCGTCCTCTGGGCGAACTACTTCTGGGAGGTGCAGCGCGCGCGCCTCAAGATGGCGGAGATGGCCCGTTTCGTCGCCTTCGAGCGCACGGTGCGCCAGGACCTGTCCACCATCGCGGCGGAGGCGCGCACGCGCTACCAGGACCTGGACGGCTCCACCAAGACGGGCACGCTGGGCACGGCCTACCGCAACGGCATCACCCTCCAGGTCCAGGCCCAGAACGCGGACGCGCCGCTCGAGAGCGTGGAGATGTCCAAGATGGGCGGGCAGGCCGGCGTGGGCGGGCTGGCGGGCGCGGCCATTGGCGCGCTGGGCAGCTCGCCGGACAAGCTGGCCCAGGACATGGGGTTCGACCCGAGCGTCGGGGCGGTCCAGGCGGACGTGCAGGTCCGGCTGATCAACCACATCATCCCCCGGGAAGTGGCCCTCTACACGACGGGCTTCGACGGCAACCAGTTGGACCTGAACTTCCAGGAGCACTTCTACCTCTTCCACGACACGTGGAAGGCGTGGGGGCCGGGGGACGCGCCGTCACAGACGTACCCGCGCGTGGAGCAGCTCACGCATGACCGCTCCAGCAAGATCGTCTACGCGGGCGTCAGCGGCGGGGCGATGAACTCCATCTCCGCGGTGCTGTCCGTGCTGGGGCTCGACTTCCCCTTCTCCGACGAGTACATCCGCCAGTCCGTGGTCATCCGCGAGGTGACGGCCGCGGGCAACTTCAACGCGGTCCGGCCGACGCGCACGGTGCCCGGCGACGTGCTCCAGGCGGCCTACTGGCGCAACGACACCAGCTACTGCTACGGCAACTGCGAGCCCAGCGCCATCCGCACGAAGCGCGGCCTGCAGAACTCCGGAGGCCGGGACGACAACTGGCCCATGCGCTCGTACCGGTGCCGCGGGAACTTCTTCCAGGGCGCGGTCATCTCCAACCAGCCGGAGTCCGTCTACACGCAGTCCACGACGGCGGCGGCGGCGTACTTCCGCTACAACAGCGACGCCTGCATCCCATGAGCGGGCTGACGGACCGCACGGGCGCGCTCACGCGCTGGGTGGGCCTGGGCGGGTTGCTCGCGCTCGTGGCCACCGCCGCGCTCCTGAAGGACCCGCCGCCCCCGGCGCCGGAGTCCCCGGCGAAGCCGCCCTCCGCGCCCCAGGTCGCCCTGCCCCCGGCGCCGCCGTTCCCGGATGCCGGCGTGGGCCGGGTGCACCGGCTCATCCCGCCCTTCCCGGGCGTGGTGATGGTGCCCCTGGGCCGGCTGGTGACCAACGGCAGCCCCATGGAGATGGGCTACTTCGAAACGGAGCACCCGCCGGGCGAGGTGCTGGAGTTCTACGCGCGGGAGTTCCGCCTGCGGGGCCGCCACATCGTCACGCAGGACGACGGCGCGGGCGGCGGCTCCGTGAACTACTACGACGAGCGGCTGGGCGCGCTGGTGGCCGTCACCACCATCCGCGTGGGCGGCGCCGCGACGCGCACGCTCGTGTTCCCCTCCGTGGTGGAGGCGCGCGAGGGCATCCACCTGCAGGGCACGGCGCCCGCGTCGCTGCCGCAGCCGCCGGGCGCGGTGACGGTGCTGCGCGTGGACGAAGGCAACGAAGGCCCGGGCGCGGGCAGCACCACGCTCACGCAGGTGGCGCACGGCACGCCCCAGATGCTCGCGGAGTTCTACCGGGCGCAGATGCCCTCGCGCGGCTACGCGCCCGCGGACCGGCGCCTCGCGCGCGGCGTGGAGGTGCTCGAGTTCGAGCGCCCCGGTGAGCGGCTGTCGCTGACGCTGGCGCCGCTCGACAAGGACGGTCCCCCCGAATCCCTCATCACGTTCGTGCTCGAGCGTGCTGCCCTTCCCCAGGAGTCGAATCGATGAATGGCTGGTTGTCGCGTGGCTACCGGTGGCTGCGGCGTCCCCGCTCGCGGGGGCAGGCCATGGCGGAGTTCACCGTGCTGCTGATGGCGTTCATGTTCGGCGTCGGCGCCATCACCACGTTCGCGCCGGAGATGTTCGCGGCGCTCACCATCTACATCCGCGGCTTCTACTGCGTGCTGGGCTACCCGTTCGGCTGAAAGGGCCGCCCCCGCGTCAGGGCACGGGCACCCGGGGCAACGTCAGCGGCACGGAGTCCAGCGCGGGCCGGGCGCCGGTGCCGCTCTTCTGCGCCGTCCAGGTGGCCTCCGCGTCGCGCAGGGACTCCACGCCGAACACGGGGACCCGGGCCGCCGTCACCACCGTCACCTGCTGGCCGGACTCCAGGCGGAAGGTCTGTTCGCGCCCCTTGCCGGCGAAGGGGCCGGCGGCCAGGTCGGTGTCGCGCTGGCGGACGGGGGTGCCCCGGAGCGCGGCGTGGTCCGCGACCAGGTCCACCGGGACGGCGACGGGCGTGTTGGGCGGCACGGTGATGGCCAGCCGCTCCACCACGGCGCGGCCCGTCCCGGCGCGGGCCACCCAGGCGATGATGAGGGCGCGGGGCGACGTCTGGTAGTCCAGCTCCACCTGGTAGAGCGTGTCGCGCTCACGCGGCGTCTCGCCCACGATGGCGGCGCGCACCGGGAAGGTGACCTGCTTCGAGCGGACGGTGTATTCCACCCACGTGCCCACGACGGGCTGGAGCTGGCCGTAGAGCAGCAGGGCCGGCACCAGGGCGCGCGCCTCCGCGAGGCGCTCGGGGGCGATGGGCGGATCCGCGGGCGTGGGCGTTCCCGCGCCGGAGGCGGCCACCGCCGGGGCGGGAGTAAGGCCCGCGTCGGGCGCGGCGGAGGTGGCCGGCGCGGCGGAGAGCAGCACGGCGGTGCACACGGGACACAGGAGGCGGCGCATGGGAACAGCACTATCGGTCCGGGGCTTCGCGCCGGACAAGTCCGGGGGCCGCATGGGGCGGCTGCTGACGCTGCTCGCGTTGCTGCTCGTGGGCCTGGGGGCCGTGCCCGCGCGGGCGCAGGGCAGCGCGCCGGATGCGTTGTTCGGCCTGCCGCTCGTCCTGCGTGAGGGCGGCTGGGCGCGCTACGTGAACACGTCGCCGGACGGGCCCCCGCAGTTCGTCATCAAGCTGGGCGGCGCGGGACGCCACGAGGGCAGGCGCGGACGCTGGGTCCTCATCGAGCTGGACGTGCCCGCCACCGGACGCGTGGGCTTCGACTTCCTGGTGGAGGGCGACCGCTTCAGCGCGAAGGGCGTGCTGCTCATGCGCCTGCGCGTGCCCGGCCGCCCGCCAAGCGACACGCCCGCGCCCTTCCATCAACCGGGCGCCGACCGCAAGCCCCACCCCCTGCGCGAAACCACGGAGACCCTCGCCGGCAGGAAGCTGACGGTGACGGAGTACTCGTACGCCGGAGGCATCACCGCCCAGTGGTCCCCCAGCGTCCCGGCGCTGGGCCTGGTGCGCGTCTCCGGCACGCAGTCCTTCCAGTTGGAGGCCTTCGGCGTGGGCGGAGACCCGTGGAAGGACGCTACCGCCGCCGGGCGGTGAGGCCCGCACCGGCGAGCGCGGCCCGCACCGCCTCCTCATCCGCGCTGGCGAGCCGCGCCGCCAGCAGCAGCCGCGTCCCGTGCCCCGCCTGGAGGCGCACGCGGGGCAGGTCCCCCGACTCCCGCTGGAGCGTGAACCACTCCAGCCGGGAGAACGGCGTGCGCCGCCCCAGCGAGTCGATGAAGCCCGCGGGGCCCAGGAACAGCGCGGGCACGCCATGCAGGCCCACGCCCGCGAGCCACCCGGCGACGCCCAGGCAGAACGTGGCGAGCGCGGGCCGCCCCCCTGAAGTGAAGAGCCGCAGGCCCACCAGCGCCAGCACGCCCATGGTCGCGAGCACCAGCGCGTAGGTGCCCATCTCCGCGCGCGAGCGCAGCGCCAGCAGCCTCCCGCCGCGCAGCAGCCCCACGAGCGCGCCCAGCGCCACGAGCGCCAGTCCCGCCGCGGCCACCGCCACGCCCAGCGCCATCATCCCGGGACGACCTCCCAGCTCCCGCGACTCGCGCGCGAGCCACGCGGCGCAGCCCGTGAAGAAGGCCAGCGTGACGCCCTGGAAGGCGGCCGCGGAGACGGGGCGCGTGGGGACCGGAGGACGACTCACCCGGTCCTCTCTACACCACCCGCGAAACCTCCTGCATCCCACGCTTCAAGGACTACCAGAAAAGGCCGCTTTAACTGAATTTACATATCTCCTAGAATCTTTTGAGACGTCGCGGCCCCGGCGTTCCGGGGTCTTTCCCCGCAGTCACCAGGAGGTACCGGATGCTTCGTCGCACCGCCCTGGCCCTCGCCCTGTGCGCTACGTCCTGCACACAGGCCGACGGGCCTTCCGCCACAGAGTCCCCTCCCCCCGAACAGCAGGAAGTCCTGGGCCGGGCCGAACAGGCCGCGGAGTCCCTGGAGACGCCGAGCGAGGCGAACAGCATCCGCTTCCTGGAGCAGTCCTCCTTCGGTCCCAAGCTGGCGCGCGGCGTCACCCCCGCGCCCGTGGGCACCGTGGAGCGCGTGATGTCCCAGGGCATCACCCAGTCGCTCACGGAGCAGTTCGCGCTCCAGCCCGCCGCGCCGTACGACGGGGAGAGCGCCCAGGACCTGGGCTCGCAGTTCTTCCAGCGCGCGGTGGCGGGGGAGGATCAGCTCCGCCAGCGCGTGGCGTTCGCGCTCAGCCAGATCTTCGTCGTCTCCCAGAACGGCATCCCGGAGTCCACCCGGACGCCCTACTCGGATTCGCGGGTGGCGCTCGCGGGGTACCTGAACCTGCTGTCGCAGCACGCCTTCGGCGACTTCCGCGCGCTGCTGGAGGCCGTGACGAAGGACCCCGCCATGGGCCGCTACCTGGACATGGCGAACAACCGGGCCTTCGACAAGCAGGGCAACCCCATTGACCCGAACGAGAACTACGCGCGGGAGATGCTCCAGCTCTTCACCCTGGGCACGGACAAGCTGAACCTGGACGGCACCCCGGCGCTGGACGCCAACGGCAACCGGCAGCGCGCGTACAGCGAGGAGCAGGTGAAGGCCTTCGCGCACGCCCTGTCCGGCTGGACGTGGAACGCCACCGCGTGTCCGGCGAAGGGCGCCGCCATCTCCACGCCCGACTACAAGAACCCGCTGATGCCCTGCAATGACAACCACGACACGAGCAGCCAGGTGCTCCTGCGGGGCGTGTCCACCGCGGCGGGCGGGACCATCACCACGCACCTGAACCAGGCGCTGAACAACGTCTTCAACGACCCCAACGTCCCGCCCTTCATCAGCAAGCAGCTCATCCAGCACCTGGTGACGAGCAACCCGACGCCCGCGTACGTCAAGCGCGTGGCCACCGTCTTCAAGAACGACGGCACCGGCGCGCGCGGCAACCTCCAGGCGGTGGTGCGCGCCATCCTGGAGGACACCGAGGCGCGCGGCGCCCAGCCGCCCCTCGCGCTGCGGCCCGGCTTCGGGCACCTGCGCCCGCCCGCGCTGTTCGTCACCCAGGTGGTCCGCTGGTTGGACCCCACGCTGGACACGGCGACCAAGGACCCGGGCCTGAAGCTCAGCAACTGGAGCAGGACGATGAACCAGTGGGTGCCGCGCGCGCCCTCCGTGTTCAGCTACTACCCGCCCAACGCGCCGCTGCCGGGCGCGGACGGACTGGTGGGGCCGGAGTTCGCCATCCTGGACACGGCCACCCTCACGGCCCGCGCCAACTTCCTCCACGAGTTCCTCTACACCAGCGCCGCCACCAACGCGGGCCTCACCGTGGACTACGACCTGCTGCCGTCCAGCAACGCGGAGCTGGTCGCGTACCTGGGCCGCTACTGGCTGCACGGCACGATGGCGCCGGAGCTGGAGCAGAAGCTGCTCACGGCCATGGGTGACAGCCGCGCGAGCTCGCTCATCCGCAAGAAGAAGCTGGCGCTCTACCTGACGTTCCTCTCCCCCTCCTTCCAGATCCAGCGGTGAACGCCATGACCACCACCCGTCGCCAGTTCCTCCGGCGCGCCACGCAGGGCCTGGGCTTCCTGGCCGCCGCCGCCGCCCTCCCCCGCTGGGTGGGCAACGCCCACGCCGCCACCCTCAACGGCTACTCCGGCAGCCGCGTCGCCGTCTGCGTCTTCCTGCTGGGAGGCAATGACAGCAACAACATCCTCATCCCGCGCGAGGCGAACGCCTACGCGAAGTATCTGGCCGCCCGGCCCACCCTCGGGCTGAAGACGGACCAGATGGACCTCATCAACCCCACGGACCTGGCCGCGGGCTCGTTCGCGCTGCCCAAGACGCTTTCGAAGCTGCGCGCGCACTTCGAAGCGGGCCGCGCCGCGTTCGTGTGCAACGTGGGCCCGCTGGTGCTCCCGCTGACCAAGGCGGACTACCTGGCCGGCGGCACCTCCGTCCCGGAGAACCTCTTCTCCCACAGCGACCAGCAGGACGCCTGGGCGAGCGCGCTGGCCAACCCCGGCTCCAGCGCCGTCACCTCCGACATCAAGGTGACGGGCTGGGGTGGCCGCGCCGCGGACAAGCTCCACGGGCTCAACACCAGCGCGCCTCCGGACTACCCGGAGGTGACGTCGTTCGGAGGCAAGCCGCGCTTCTGCGCGGGCGTGGACCGCAAGCCCATGATGGTCGCCCCGGACGGCACGCTCGCGTTCCGCACCGTCACCACCCCGGCGTCGGACTTCGACCTGCTCCAGCAGGCGGCGCTGGCGGACGTGATGACGGCGCAGGACGGCAACGTGCTGGAGACGGGCTACGCGGGTGTCTTCACCACGGCGCAGACCTTCTCCGCCGCCCGCGCCGCCGCGCGCGACGCCGCGTGGGCGCAACTGCCGCAGGCCACCCGTGACGCCATCGAGGGCTACTTCGTGCCCACGCTGCCGCCGGAGGACACCGCCAGGTGGACGCTGCACACGCAGCTCTACCAGGTGGTGCGCGACCTGGTGGCGGGCGCCATGCCGGTGAGCAACGCGGGCCTGGGCCTCAAGCGGCAGGTGTTCTCCGTGGGCTTCGGCTCCTTCGACACGCACCAGAACCAGGACGTGGACCAGCCGAAGCTCCTGGAGCAGTTGGACTTCGCGCTGGACGCCTTCCAGCAGGCGGTGACGCTGCTGGAGACGCAGGCCGCGTTCGGCTCCAACGCGCCGCAGGCCACGCTCTTCACCATGAGCGACTTCAACCGGACGCTGCTGGAGAACGGCGACAGCGGCACGGACCACGCCTGGGGTGGCCACGCCATCGTCCTGGGCAACCGCGTGGCGGGCCGGAAGCTCTACGGCACCTTCCCCAACCTGGACCTGTCGGGCTCGCTGGACGGCTCCACGGATGAGCGCGGGCGCTGGATCCCCACGCTCACGGTGGAGCAGTACGGCTGGACGCTGGCCTCGTGGCTGGGGCTGAACACCGCCGCCGAGCGCGACTACGTGTTCCCCAACCTCGCCGGCTACGTGGCGGACGCGGTGGCGCGCAGCTTCCCGGCGCAGGCGCGCAAGTACAAGGTCGGCTTCATGCTGGCGGACTGACGCCCGCGTGAAGGAAGCAGGCCGCGAGCCCCACAAGGCTCGCGGCTCCTTCAGTAGACCTTGTCGCCCTTCTCCACGCCGAAGGGGGAGGCCGGCATCTGGATGCCGTTCACGGACGTCCCGCCGTTGTGGATGGCCGGGAACATGGGCTCCATGCTCTGCGGGAACCCGAACGTGGGCTTCGTGAGCTCATCCAGCCGGCCCAGCTCCTGGGCCGTGAGCTTCACGTCGGCGGCCTTCAGGTTGTCCTCGAGCTGCGCGAGCCGCCGCGCGCCGATGATGGTCGAGCCCACGCCCGGCTTCGCCATGACCCAGGCCAGCGCCACGCGCGCCGGGGTGCTCTCATGCGCGCGGGCGATGGCCTCGAGCGCGTCGACGACGGTGTAGGTCTTCTCGTTCAGGTAGGGCTCGAGGAAGGCGCCCCGGTCTCCCTTCACCTGGCCCGCGTTCTTGCGGGTGTACTTGCCGCTGAGCGCGCCGCTCTTGAGCGGAGACCAGGGGGTGATGCCCAGCCCGTGCTCCAGGGCCATGGGGACCAGCTCCTGCTCCACGCTGCGCTCCAGCAGCGAGTATTCAATCTGCAACCCGATGAAGGCCGACCAGCCCCGGAAGCGCGCGGTGACGTTCGCCTCGACGACCTTCCAGGCGGGCGTGTCGGAGACGCCGAGGTAGCGGACCTTGCCGGCCCGGACCAGGTCCTCGAGCGCGGCCATCGTCTCGTCGATGGGCGTGTGCTTGTCCCAGTTGTGGAGCCAGTAGAGGTCGATGTAGTCGGTCTGCAGGCGGCGGAGCGAGTTCTCGCACGCCGAGATGATGGACTTGCGGCCGGAGCCGCCCCCGTTCGGGTCGCCGGGGTAGAGGTTGCCGCTGAACTTCGTGGCGATGACCAGGCGGTCGCGCCGGGCCGCGTGCCGGCCGACGTGGTCCCCGATGATCTTCTCGGAATGACTCTTCGTGTAGAAGTTCGCGGTGTCGATGAAGTTGCCGCCCAGTTCGATGAACCGGTCGATGATCCGCTGGGACTCCTCCACGCTGGTGCCCCAGCCAAGGTCTTCACCGAACGTCATCGCACCAAGGCACAGCGGGCTCACGCGCAGGCCGGAGCGGCCGAGCGTCACGTAGTGGTCGAGAGGCATGGGGTCTCCAGGGGATGTGTTACCGTTTCAGCGAGGCCGAATTGGTTCAGCCTTGAATTGATTTAATTTTGTACCAATTTCCGCGCAAGGGCCCATGTCGAGAATCGACCCGGCGAAGATCTGGTCGCTGAACTACAACCTGCTGATGTCGGTCATCGCGGGTGTCGCCCCCGACATCGCCGCGCTGGGGTTGGACACGAAGGAGCTGTTCGTGCTGGCGCAGGTGGAGGAGCACCCCTACCCGGCCGAGCTGGCGGCGACCCTGAGCATGCCGAAGCCGACCATCACGGTGTACGTGAAGCGGCTGGAGGCGGCGGGCTTCCTGCGCCGGGAGCTGGACACGGAGGACCTGCGGCGGCACCGGCTGCAGGTGACCCCGGCCGGCCGCAAGGTGACGGCGAAGGGGCTCGCGCTGTTGTCGGAGGCGTTCGGCGCGCGGCTTGGCCGCTTGAGCGCGGCGGAGCAGGCCGAGCTGCGGGGCCTGCTCGAGAAGCTGAGCTGACGGCGGCTTGAATCCGGGTGATCCCCTGGTGCGTAATTCCGGCCATGACGCCGGGGCGGTCTCCGCCCGGCCGGGAGTTCCCCATACATGCGGACGCGTCGCGCGGGTGAAGTGGTTCTGGGTGCACTGGTGTGCTGGATGCTCGCGGCCTGTGGCGGCGGCGACAAGGTGACGGTCCATGGGCATGTCACCAACAGCGCTGGACAGCAGTCGCAGGGGCTCACCGACGGCGCGCCCGCGCTGGCGGGGGACGGGACGGTCTCGGCGGCGGCCACGGTGCGGATCAGCCGCGTGGTGGCGGCTGGCGACCTGACGACGCTGGCGGAGGCGGACGTCGCGGCGGATGGCAGCTACACGCTGGAGCTGGACGACGAGGGGCAGCGGCTGATCATCGAAGCGGTGAGCGCGTCCGGCGCCACGGTGGGCTCCGCGCTGCTGGACTCCACGACGCCTCGGTCCGGAGGGGACGCGCGCACGGCGCCGCCCATCACGAGTGAGTCCTCGCTGGAGGCGGAGGTCTTCGTGCAGATGGTGCGGGACGGGGACTCGCCGGACGGCGTGGACACGGTGGACCTGCGCGCGAGGCTGAACGCGGAGCAGGCGGCGGCGGTGCGCGGCCAGCTCAAGGCGACGGCGGCGGAGTCGGTGGAGGCGCTGGGCGCGGCGGTGCGCGCGGCGCAGGCGACGCGGATCAAGGCGTACGCCCGGGCGGGCGTGGTCGTCACGCAGGAGCAGCTCTTCAGCGCGTCGCTGGACGCGTCCGCGCGGTTGGACGCGTCGCTGGATGCCGGTGGGCAGTCCGCGGCGGACGCCTACGACACGTTCTTCGCGGCGGTGCGCGCGGCCACGCCCCAGGCGAACGACGCGCAGGACCAGCAGGCGGAGCGCGAGGCCAGCGTTTCCTATCGCATGGCGGTGGACGCGCGGCTGTCCTCGGGAGCGGGGATCGCGGTCGCGGACGCGTCGGTGCGGGCCGCCGCCGCGCTGGAGGCCCGGGCCACCGAGGCCGCCGTGAAGGCCCTGCTCCAGGGCGCGAACGCCGCCGACCTGACGGTGCAGCAGGCGAACACCGCCGCCACGTCGCTGCGCGCGAGCCTCTCTTCCGCCACGTCCGCCAGCGCCGCCGCGACGGCCTGGACGAGCTACAGCACCCAGCTCGCCACCGGCGGCAGCGCGTCCGTGATGGGCGCGCAGTTGGGGGTGACGGGCAGCAACCAGCTCGCCTTCGACTCGGCGGTGCACACGGGAGCGCAGGCAGGGGCGGTGCTGGAAGCCACGCTGGGCACGGTGCTGGAGCAGTCCGGCAAGGCCTCCGCCACGGCGCTCTCGGACGCGGTGGTCAGCGCCTTCGCCACCTATGACGCCGCGGTGCGCGGCGGAGCCACCGCCACCCTGACGGCCTTCGGCCCCAAGGCCACCACCGGCGTGGAGCTGCTGATCATCGCCGAGGGTTCCTTCCGCCTGCGGTAGTCGTGGCGCCCAGGGCCGCGTCCACCTGGACGTGGCCTGGGCACCCCGCCGCGCCCGGCCCCCGGGGAGCCTCACGCCTCAGTGCTGGTGGCCGAAGCGCACCTCCACCTCCGGGTGCGCCGCGACGAAGGCGCGCAGCTTCTTGAAGCTCTCCACGCTTCGCGGCCCGTCCTCCGTGAAGGTGCCCGGCTCCACGTCGTGCTCCCAGCCCCAGCGCGTGTGGCTGGCGTCACCCAACAGCAGCACCGGCCCCTTCGTGGAGCGCACGAGGTACGCGGTGCTGCCCGGCGTGTGCCCCGGCACCCAGAGCGCCCACACGGACCCATCCCCGAAGATGTCCACCGCGCCTTCGAAGAGGCCCTTCGGGTCGGCCGTGTAGTTCCACTCCGACAGCGGCGGCTTGCCCGCCAGCGCGCGGTCCGTGGCGCCCTGCACCACCAGGTTCCGGAAGGCGCGGAGGCCCGCCTCTCCCGGGCCGGTGTACACGGGCGTCCCCGCCGGCGCGTCCGCCATGCCGCTGATGTGGTCCGGGTGCAGGTGCGTGAGGAAGACGCCGGCGAGCGGCTGGGGCTGCTTCGCCAGCCACTCGCCCAGCGGCGCCAGCACCGTCATCTTCTCCAGGTGCATCGCGTTCGCCACGATGCCGCCCAGCGCCGAGCGCTCCGGCGCGTCCCGCAGCGCCGTCTCCACGCCGGTGTCCACGATGTACATCCCCTTCGTCGGGTGGCGCAGCGCGTGGAAGAAGACCTGCACGGGCTCGTCCCCGTCCTCCAGGTGCGCCGCCTTCGCCGCCGGGTGGTCCAGGTTGAGCAACCCGCCGCGGCCGGCGACCCAGTCGCACGAGGTGACCGTCTCCAGCTCCACCGGCCCGGGCACGGACAGCTCCGCGAGCAGCGCGTCCGCCGGCCGCGTCACGCCGAGCGCGGACTTCTGGACGCCGTGCGAGGACGTGGCGCAGCCGGTGCCGAGACCGGCGACACAGAGGCAGAGCGCGAGCAGGGAGGACTTCATGGCGGACTCCTTCTTCCTTCCGGCGCGAAGGCACCGGGCGTTCGGGACAGGCGGCACGATGCGCGATGCGCGAGTGGATGGAAATCCGCGAAAACAGCATGATGCCATCCATTCATGGATATCTCCTGGGACGACGCCCGGCTGTTCCTCGCCATCGCGGAGACGGGCAGCTTCAGCGGGGCCGCGCGGCGGCTGCGCATCGGACAGCCCACGGTGAGCCGGCGCCTGGCCGCGCTGGAGTACGCGGTGGGCTCCGCGCTGTTCCGCCGGAGCGTGGAGGGCGCGGCGCTCACGGCGGCGGGAGAGCGGCTGCTCGTGCCCGCGAAGAAGATGGCGGAGTGGGCCGGGGAGCTGCACCGCGCGGCGGAGTCCGCGGACAGCGCCCCCCGGGGCATCGTGCGCGTGACGGCCACGCCCTACATGAGCTTCGACTTCCTGGCCCCCTTCGCCGCCTTCGTCGCCCAGAAGCACCCGGGCCTGCGCCTGGAGGTGCAGTCCCAGATCCAATACCTGGACCTGGCGCGCGGAGAGGCGGACCTCGCGCTGCGCGGACGCCCGCCCACCAGCGAGGACCTGAAGCTCGTGGACACGCTGGAGGTCCCCAACGCCGTCTTCGTGTCCAAGGCCCTCAAGGCCCGGCTGCCCAGGAAGGTGTCGCTCCAGCAGTTGCCCTGGGTGGCCTGGGCGCCCCCCTTCGAAGCCGTCCCGCCCAACCCCCAGTTGGAGTCGGTGATCCCCGGCTTCACCCCGTCCTTCACGGCGGACAACTACCTGGTGATGCTCGCGGCGGCGGAGGCCGGCCTGGGTGCCATGGTGATGGCCCGCATGGCGCACCGCTTCCCCCGCCTCACCCGGCTGGTGCCGCTGGAGCTGGACCTGGGGCCCTTCTCCCGGAGCCAGACCCACCTGGTGTGCGCGAAGTCCGCGCTGGACATCCCCCGGGTGCGGCGCGTGTCGGAGCTGCTTCAGGAGGAGTTCCAACGAATTCGCCTGGGTCGATGAAAACCCCCAACGGCCGGCAGCCCGCGTATTGTCCCCGTCATGCAATCCGTCCGCCCCGCCGCAGCCTCCTACGTCCTCATCGACGCCGAGAACGTCGACTGGGCCGTCTCCAATATCGTCGGGCGCAAGCCCGAGCCCCAGGACCGGGTGCAGTTCGACCGGCTGGTCGCCTTCTGCGACACGTACTTCCCCAAGCCCGTACGCTGCGTGGTGGTGCTCAACGCGCGCGGAGAGCAACTGCCGGACGCGATGATTGGCTTCGTGCGCGCGCTGAAGTCCGCGGGCTGTGAGGTGGCGCTGCTGCACGGCCGCCCGGACCAGAAGGTCGTGGACCTGGGCATCCTCAAGCTCCTGGAGAACATCCGCACCCAGCGCCCGCAGGCGGCGGTGGGCCTGGCCAGCCACGACGGCGCGGACTTCGCGGAGGCGCTCAAGCCGCTGCTGGAGGAGAAGCGGCAGGTCGCCGTGCTGGGCCTGCGCGAGTACGTGAGCCAGAAGTTCCGCGAGCTCACCCCGATGGGCCTGAAGGTCGTCGACCTGGAGCTCAACGCCCGCGTGTTCCAGCGCCCCCTGCCCCGCCTGCTGCCGGTCAACGTGGACGAGTTCGATCCTTCGCTGTTCGTCTAGTCGCGGTTCCTCCGCCGGAGTCCGACCATGTCATCCCAGTCCGTCCCCCAGCGCGGCGCCGCGTCCGCTTCGCTGCACGCCCTGCTGGAAGCGGAGTGGCAGTACTCGCTCCAGCAGTACCCCACCTACGCGTCGCTCCTGGGGGACCGGCGCTGGAATGACCGGTGGGATGACCTGAGCCTCACCGCGCTGGAGGCGGACCACCAGCACAGCCACGCCGTGCTGCGCCGGCTCCAGGACGTGGACCGCGCCGCGCTGGACAGCGACGCGGACCGGCTGCACCTGGACCTCTTCCGCCGGATGCACGAGACCTGGATTGAAGAGTACGGGGTGAAGTGGCACCTCATGCCCCTCAACCAGATGGGCGGCCTGCCGGAGGGGCTCAAGCAGCCGCCGGGGCTCCAGACGGCGTACCAGCTCGCGGACACCCTGCGCTTCGAGACGGTGCGGGACTACGAGGACTGGGTGAAGCGGCTGGAGGGCTTCGGCGCCTACGCGGATCAGGTGGTGGCGCTGATGCGCGAGGGCATGCGCCAGCACCGCATCCACCCGCGCATCGTGCTCCAGCGCATCCCGCCGCAGTTGGAGCGGCAGGTGGTGACGGATCCGACGCGAAGCGGCTTCTACGGCCCCTTCACCCGCATGCCGGCAGGCTTCTCTCCGGAGGACGCGCGGAGGCTGTCGCAGGCGGGCCGCGACGCCATCGCGAACACCGTGGTGCCCGCGCTGAAGCGCGCCCTGGACTTCGTCACCACGGAGTACCTGCCCGCCGCGCCGGAGGCCGTGGGCGTGTGGCAGTTCCCGGACGGCGAGGCGCTGTACACGGTGCTCGCGCGCCGGCACACGACGACGCGGATGACGCCGGAGGAGATCCACGCGGTGGGCCTGGCGGAGGTCCAGCGGCTGCGCGCGGAGATGGACGCGGTGATGGCGCGCACGGGCTACACCGGCACGCTCCAGGGCTTCTTCGAAACGCTGCGCACGGAGCCGCGCTTCTACGAGCCCACCGGCGAGTCGCTGCTCGCGCGCTACCGGGCGCTGGCCCGCCGCATCGACCCGCTGCTCCCCCGGCTGTTCCGCACGATGCCGAAGAAGCCCTACGTCGTCGAACCCATCCCGGAGGCCATGGCCCCGGACGTGACGACGGGCTTCTACTTCCCGGCCTCCGCGGACGGCTCGCGCCCGGGCACCTTCCAGGTGAACCTCTACCGTCCGGAGACGCGGCCCGTCTGGGAGATGGTGCCCCTGACGCTGCACGAGGCCGTGCCCGGCCACCACTTCCAGGTGTCCCTGGCCTCCGAGCAGACGGACGTGCCGGACTTCCGCCGCTTCACGTCCTACGTCGCCTTCGACGAGGGCTGGGCGCTGTACAGCGAGTCCCTGGGCGACGAGCTGGGCCTGTACGACGACCCGCACGACAAGTTCGGCCAGCTCGCCTACGAGATGTGGCGCGCGGTGCGGCTGGTGGTGGACACCGGCCTGCACGCGAAGCGGTGGACCCGGAAGCAGGCGCTGGACTTCTTCATGGAGAACGCGCCGCGCCAGGAGCTGGACGTCACCAACGAGGTGGACCGCTACATCGCGTGGCCGGGCCAGGCGCTGGCGTACAAGGTCGGCCAGTTGCGCATGCGCGCGCTGCGGGACCGGGCGGAGGCCGCGCTGGGGGCACGCTTCGACGTGAAGGCCTTCCACGACGAGGTGCTGCTGACGGGCTCGCTGCCGCTGGACGTGCTGGAGGCGAAGATCGACGCGTGGGTGGCCCAGGAGTCCGCGTGAAGCGTCCGCTCGTCGCCGGGCTCCTGCTGGGGGGCGTGGCCCTGCTGGCGATGGCCGCCTGGGTCGCGGTGCGCAGCGCGCGCTACATCGCCCAGGAGGTGCACCCGCCCCGGCAGCCGGTGGGCAGTCCTCCGAAGGACGCGGAGCTCGCCGGCCTGCGCGACGTGGCGTTCCAGGACCGCGACGGCCTCCCGCTCAAGGGCTGGTACCTGCCGCCGCGCGACGGGGCGCTCGTCGTCCTGGTCCATGGGCTGTCGGGCAACCGCACGCAGTTGTTGCCGGAGGCCCGCTTCCTGGCCCGGGCCGGGTACGGGCTGGTGCTCTTCGACCTGGGGGCGCACGGCGAGAGCGGCGGGACGGTGTCCACCTACGGCGACCGGGAGGCCGCGCAGGTGCGGGCGGCGGTGGACTTCGCCGCGCTCCAGCCGGAGGTGGACGCGAAGCGCATCGGCGCGCTCGGGTTCTCCCTGGGGGGCTACTCCGTGCTGAAGGCCGCGGCGGAGGACCCGCGCCTCAAGGCCGTGGTGGTGGAGGCCGCCGCCGTGGCGCCCGCGCAGGCGCTCCAGGACGAGCTGGGCCACTGGGGTCCCCTGGGCCTGTGGCCGGCGCTGGGCGTGATGAAGCGCGCGGGCGTGGACGTGAACGCCGTGCAGCCCGCGCGGCACATGGCCGCGCTCGCGGGCCGCCCCGTCCTGCTGGTGGCGGGCGAGTCGGATCCGTGGGTGCCGGACGCGGCCCTGGAGGACCTGCTGCGCCAGGGGCAGGGCCCGTGGGAGAAGTGGCGCGTGCCGGGAGCGGGGCACGAGAGCTACCTCCCGGCCTCCCCTGAAGAATATCCACGCAGGGTGTTGGCGTTCTTCTCGCGCTTTCTCTGAATGTGGTGGTTGGGGAGCGGGCGAGGGGCCGTCCGGCGGTAAGAAATCTGCCCGGCCGCGATCATTCCATTCCAGGCATGGCATGCTGCGTGCCCGGTTTGCGCCGTTTTTCCATCCTTTAATCACAAACGCCTGGAACCAGACGGTCGGATGGCCCTGGGGGACTAAGTCCGTGGACGCAGCGCTCATGCAGACAGTGGTGGCGCGTTTCACCGCGCAAGCGGCCTGGACACCCGACGCGGAGGCGGTCCGGTTCGAGGGAGCGGGGCTGACGTACGCGGCGCTGGACCGCCGCTCCAACCAGCTCGCGCACCACCTCCGGGGCCTGGGTGTCACCACGGACGTGCTCGTGGGCGTGTGCCTGGAGCGCTCGGTGGAGATGGTGGTGGCGGTGCTGGCCGTGCTCAAGGCAGGCGGCGCGTATCTGCCATTGGACCCGGCCTATCCCGCGCCACGTCTGGCTTTCATGTTGGAGGACGCGAAGGCGCCGGTGCTGCTCACCCAGGCGAAGCTGCGCGCGGGCCTGCCTGCCTTCGCGGGCCCGGTGTTGTGCCTGGATGAGTCCCCTGCCCTCTTCGCTCCGGAGGCCCCGGCCTCGCCGGTGGACGCGTCCCACCTGGAGGGGCTGGCCTACGCCATCTATACGTCCGGCTCCACGGGCACGCCCAAGGGCGTGGCCATGGGGCACCGGCCGCTCGCCAACCTCATCGCGTGGCAGTTGGGCCAGTCCCTCGCGGGGCCGGGCACGCGCACGCTCCAGTTCTCCCCGCTGTCCTTCGACGTGTCGTTCCAGGAGCTGTTCGGCACGTGGTGCTCCGGCGGCACGCTGGTGCTGGTGCGGGACGCGCTGCGGCTGGACGCCGTCCTGCTGTTGCGGCTGCTGGCGGACGAGCGCGTGGAGCGGCTGTTCCTGCCCTTCATCGCGCTGCAGAACCTGGCGGAGATCGCCACCTCGCACCAGCAGGTGCCGCCCGCCCTGCGCGAGGTCGTCACCGCGGGCGAGCAGCTCCAGGTGACGCACCACCTGCGCGCGTTCTTCGCCGCGCTGCCGGGCTGCGCGCTGCACAACCACTACGGCCCGTCGGAGACGCACGTCGTCTCCAGCTACGTGCTCCGGGGCGCCCCGGAGACGTGGCCCGCGCTGCCGCCCATCGGCAAGGCGGTGGACGGCTGCGAGCTGCTGGTGCTGGACGAGCAGAAGCAGCCCGTGCCCCAGGGCGAGTCCGGCGAGCTGTTCCTCGCGGGCGTGTGCCTGGCGAAGGGCTACCTGCACCGCGAGGCGCTGACGGCGGAGCGCTTCGTGCCGCACCCGCTCAAGCCCGGCACCGGCGAGCGCGCGTACAAGACGGGCGACCTGGCGCGCGTGCTGCCGGACGGCAACGTGGAGTTCCTGGGCCGCATCGACGGACAGGTGAAGGTGCGCGGCTACCGCATCGAGCTGGGCGAGATTGAAGTCGCGCTGGGCAGCCACCCGGCGGTGAAGCAGGTGGCGGTGGTGGCGCGCGAGGACGTGCCCGGCGACAAGCGGCTCGTCGCCTACGTCGTCCCGGACGGCATGCTGGAGCACGCGGCCGGGGCGCTGCGGCGCCACCTGTCCACCCGGGTGCCGGACTACATGGTGCCCTCCGCGTTCGTGCTGATGGACGCGCTGCCGCGCACGCCCAGCGGGAAGATTGATCGCCGGGGCCTGCCCGCCCCGCTGCCCACGCGGCCGGAGCTGCAGCAGGCGTTCGTCGCGCCGCGCTCGCCGCTGGAGCGCACGCTCGCGGACGCGTGGGCGCAACTGCTCCGCATCGACCGGGTGGGCGCGCACGACAGCTTCTTCGAGCTGGGGGGCAACTCGCTGCTCGCGCTCCAGTGCGTGGCGCGGCTGCGGCAGGCGCACGGGCTGGAGCTCCCCATCGTCCAGTTGTTCCAGTCCCCCACCGTGGCGCAACTGGCGGCGGTGCTGACGGGGGATGCGTCCCGACCGTCGCTCAAGGAGTTGGCGGAGGCGCGGCAGGCGAAGCGGCGGCAGGCGGGGGGCGGCGCGGAGCCGGTGGCCATCATCGGCATGGCGGGCCGCTTCCCGGGTGCGCCGGACCTCGACACGTTCTGGAAGAACCTGGTGGGCGGCGTGGAGTCCGTCACCACCTTCGCGCGCGAGCAGGTGGACCCCTCCGTGCCCGCCGCCGAGCGCGACGCCCCCGAGTACGTGCGGGCGCGCGGCATCCTGGACGGCGTGGAGCTGTTCGACGCGGCCTTCTTCGGCATCACGCCGAAGGAGGCGCAGGTGATGGACCCGCAGCAGCGCCTGTTCCTGGAGACGGCGTGGGAGGCGCTGGAGTCCGCCGGCTGCGTGCCGGAGACGTACCCCGGCCTCATCGGCGTCTTCGCGGGCACGCACAACAACAGCTACGGGCCGCTGCACGTCATGCCCCGGCAGGACATCGTGGGCCGGGTGGGCGCCTTCCAGGCGATGGTGGCCAACGAGAAGGACTACGTGGCGACCCGCGTCGCGCACAAGCTGGACCTGCGCGGGCCCGCGCTGTCGCTCAACACCGCGTGCTCCACGTCGCTGGTCGCCGTGGCGCAGGCCTTCTGGGCGCTCCAGACGCACCAGTGCGACGTGGCGCTGGCGGGCGGCGCGTCCGTGACGGTGCCCCAGAAGTCCGGTCACCTGTACCAGGAGGGCGGCATGCTCTCCCAGGACGGGCACTGCCGCCCCTTCGACGCGGAGGCCACCGGCACCCTCTTCAGCGACGGCCTGGGCGCGGTGGTGCTCAAGCGCCTGTCGGACGCGCAGGCGGACGGCGACGTCATCCACGCCGTCCTTCGCGGCGTGGGCGTCAACAACGACGGCGCGGCCAAGGTGAGCTTCGCGGCGCCGGGCGTGGAGGGCCAGGCCACCGCCATCGCGACGGCGCACGCGAACGCGGGCATCGACCCGCGCACCCTCCGCTACGTGGAGGCGCACGGCACGGCGACGCCGCTGGGCGACCCCATTGAAGTGGAGGCGCTGTCGCAGGCGTTCCGCGCGCACACCTCCGACACGGGCTTCTGCGCCATCGGCTCGGTGAAGAGCAACTTCGGACACCTCACCGCCGCGGCGGGCGTGGCGGGCCTCTTGAAGACGGTGCTCTCGCTGAAGCACCGCGAGCTGCCGCCGACGCTGCACTTCCAGGCGCCCAACCCGAAGATCGACTTCCCGCGCAGCCCCTTCTTCGTGCAGGCGAAGCGCTCCGCGTGGCCGGAGGGCACGGGCCCCCTGCGCGCGGGGGTGAGCTCGTTCGGCGTGGGCGGCACCAACGCGCACGTCGTGGTGGAGGAGGCCCCGGAGCGTCCCGCCTCCGGCCCGTCGAAGCCGCGCCAGGTGCTGACGCTGTCCGCGAAGACGCCCGCGGCCCTGACGCAGGCGGCGCTGCGGCTGGCCGCGCACCTCCAGGCGCATCCGGAGGACTCGCTCGCGGACGTGGCGCACACGCTGGCCACGGGGCGCAAGGCGTTCCCGTTCCGGCGCGCCGTGGTGGCGGGCACCCATGAGGAGGCGGTGCGGGCGCTGACGGCGGCCGAGCCGGAGGCCCCCGGACTGGAGTCCACGCCGCCCGTCGCGTTCCTCTTCCCGGGTCAGGGCTCGCAGCACCCGGACATGGCGCACGGGCTGTACCGCCACGCGCCGGCCTTCCGCGCCACGGTGGATGCGTGCGCGGAGGTGCTCGAGCCGCTGCTCGGGCGCGACCTGCGCGAGCTGCTCTTCCCCAGGGACCCGGAGTCTCCCGAGGCCGCGGAGGCGCTGCGCCAGACGTCGTTCGCGCAGGCGGCGCTCTTCACGGTGGAGTACGCGCTCGCGCAGCTCTGGTGGAGCTGGGGCGTGCGGCCGGGCGCGCTCGTGGGCCACAGCGTGGGCGAGTTCGTCGCCGCGTGCCTCGCGGGCGTCTTCACGCTGGAGGACGCGCTGCACCTGGTCGCGAAGCGCGGCCTACTGATGCAGGCGCAGGCGCCGGGCAGCATGCTGTCGGTGCGCCTGTCCGCGGAGGCGGTGACGCCCCGGCTGACGGACGGGCTGGCCATCGCGTCGGACAACGGGCCGCGCCTGTGCGTGGTGTCCGGGCCCACGGAGGCCGTGCAGCGGCTTCAGGCCGCGCTGGAGGCGGAGGGCACCGCGTGCCGGATGCTCCAGACGTCGCACGCGTTCCACTCGCCGATGATGGACGCCGCGGTGGCGCCCTTCCTGGAGACGCTGAAGGGCGTGCGCCTGTCCGAGCCGCGCATCCCCATCGTCTCCACCGCGACGGGCACGTGGCTGAAGGCCTCCGAGGCGACGTCCCCCGAGTACTGGGCGCGGCACCTGCGCGACACGGTCCGCTTCTCCCCCGCGCTGCGCACGCTCTGGGACCGGGGGGAGCACCTGCTGTTGGAGGTGGGCCCGCGCGTGACGCTCGCCACGCTGGCGCGGCAGCAGGCCACGGCCGACCAGCGCTCGCGGGTGTTCGCCTCCCTGGGCGAGTCCACCGGCGACGCCGCGGACTGGACCGCGCTCCTGACCGCCGCGGGCCAGCTCTGGCGCCGGGGCGTGGCCCTGGACTGGCGGGCCTTCCACGCCGACGAGCAGCGCCAGCGCGTCACCCTTCCCACGTATCCCTTCCAGCGGCAGCGCCACTGGATCGACCTCGAGCGGGCGCCAGTGCCCGCCACGACACCCGCCACTGGAGTCTCCGTGAGCCCCGCCCCCGTTCCCCGTGCCGAGCGTCTCGTCCCCACCCTGCGCAACCTGTTCGAGGAGCTGAGCGGACTGGAGCTGGCCGACGCGGATCCGGGCGCGAGCTTCCTGGAGCTGGGGCTCGACTCGCTGGTGCTCACGCAGGGGGCGCTCGCGGTGCAGAAGCAGTTCGGCGTGAAGGTGACGTTCCGGCAGCTCCTGGAGGAGGTCTCGTCGCTGGGGCAGCTCGCCGCGTTCCTCGACGGGCGCATGCCCCCGGAGGCCGCCGCGCCGGCCGCGCAGCCCACCGCGAACATCCTGGGACAGCCGCACGTCTCCCCGTCCGCTGGCGCCGCGTTCCCCGCGCAGGCCGCGCCTGCGACTGGCGCCTTCCCCGCGCAGTTCGCGTCCGCTGGCGCCGCGTTCCAGGCCCAGGCGATGGCCGCGCCCGCCGGGAGCCTCCAGGCGGTCGTCGCGCAGCAACTCTGGCTGATGACGCAGCAGCTCGCGCTCCTGTCCGGTCAGCCCGCGCAGGCCGTGGCTCCGCAGGCCGTCGCTCCAGCGCCCATCGCGCAGGCCCAGGCCGAGCAGGCTCCCGCCGCGCCGCCGCAGGCCGCCCAGCCCGCTCCCGCCGCGCCGGATGAGGCCGACCTCAAGGGCCCGGTGAAGTACGACGTGAAGAAGGCCTTCGGCGCCATCGCGCGCATCAGCCTGGCCCCGAAGGACGCGCTCACGCCCCGCCAGCAGGCGTTCCTGGAGGACTTCACCCGCCGCTACAACGCGAAGACGCAAGGCTCCAAGCGCTACGCCCAGGAGCACCGGAGCCAGTTGTCGGATCCGCGCGTGGTGACGGGCTTCCGCCCGCTGCTCAAGGAGCTCATCTACCCGCTGACCGTGAACCGCTCCAAGGGCTCCAAGCTCTGGGACGTGGACGGCAACGAGTACCTGGACGCGCTCAACGGCTTCGGGTCCGTGATGTTCGGCCACGCGCCGGACTTCATCACCCAGGCCGTGCACCAGCAGGTGGACGACGGCTACGAGCTGGGGCCCATGCACCCGCTGGCCGGCGAGGTCGCGAAGCTCGTCTGTGAGTTCACCGGCGCGGACCGCGCGGCGCTCTGCAACACCGGCTCCGAGGCGGTGATGGGCGCGATGCGCATCGCCCGCACCGTCACCGGCCGCAGCACCATCGCCATCTTCACCGGCAGCTACCACGGCATCTTCGACGAGGTGCTGGTGCGCGGCACCAAGGGCCTGCGCACCGTGCCGGCCGCCCCGGGCATCATGGCGGGCGCGGTGCAGGACGTGCTGGTGCTGGACTACGGCACGCCGGAGTCGCTCGAAATCCTGCGCGCCCGCGCGGACTCGCTGGCCGCCATCATGGTGGAGCCCGTGCAGAGCCGCCGCCCGGACTTCCAGCCGCGCGAGTTCCTGCACCAACTGCGCGACCTCACCCAGAAGTCCGGCTCCGTCTACATCTTCGACGAGGTCATCACCGGCTTCCGCATGCACCCGGGCGGCGCCCAGGCCCTCTTCGGCGTGCAGGCGGACGTGGCCACCTACGGCAAGGTCGTGGGCGGCGGCATGCCCATTGGCGTCATCGCGGGCAAGCGCCCGTTCATGGACGCGCTGGACGGCGGCCACTGGCAGTTCGGCGACGACTCCGTGCCCACGGTGGGCGTGACGTACTTCGCCGGCACCTTCGTGCGCCACCCGCTGGCGCTCGCCGCCGCGAAGGCCGCGCTGCTGCACATGAAGGCCGCGGGTCCGGAGCTGCAGCGCAGCGTGAGCGCCAAGGCGGACACGCTCGCCACCACGCTCAACGCCTTCTTCGACGAGGTGGGCGCCCCGCTGCGCATCAAGCACTTCGGGTCGCTGTGGAAGACGTTCGTCACGTCGGACGTGGCGAACGCGGACCTGCTGTTCTGCCTGCTGCGCGACAAGGGCATCCACATCTGGGATGGCTTCCCGTGCTTCTTCACCACGGCGCACTCGGACGCGGACGTGCAGCGCCTCGTCACCGCGTTCCAGGACAGCGTCACGGAGCTGCAGGACGCGGGCTTGCTGCCCGGCACGGCCCGTCCCCAGCCGCAGGCCCCCGCCGCCTTCGACTCCAACCAGCCCCCCGTCCCCGGCGCCCGCCTGGGACGTGATCCGCAGGGCAACCCCGCCTGGTTCGTCCCGCACCCCACGGTGCCCGGCAAGTTCGTCAAGCTGAGCGAGACCCGATGAAGACCCCCGCGACCCCGATCCAGGACCTGCCCGACGACTTCGATCCGTTCGCCGGGCCCGCGCTGCTGCTCACCGCGCCGTCCACCGAGCCCCAGCGCGAGGTGTGGACCGGCGTGCAGATGGGCCCGGATGCGTCGTGCGCCTTCAACGAGTCCATGTCCGTGCGGCTGCACGGCCCGCTGGACGTCGAGTGCCTGCGCTCCGCGCTCCAGGACCTGAGCGAGCGCCACGAAGCGCTGCGCACCACGTTCAGCGCGGATGGCCTCACGCTGTGCGTGGCCGCCTCCACGCCCTTCCCGCTGGAAGTCCTCGCGCTGGACGCGCTGCCGCCCTCCGAGCGCGACGCCCGCGTCCGGGAGCTCGTGGCCCAGGAGGTGGAGACGCCGCTGCCCCTGGAAGCAGGGCCGCTCCTGCGTCCGCGCCTGGCCCGGCTGTCCGCGCAGGAGCACCTGCTGACGCTGACCGCGCACCACATCGTGTGCGACGGCTGGTCCATGGCGGTGATGCTGCGCGACCTGGCGACGTTCTATTCGGCGCACGCGCGGCGCGCCCCGCACACGCTGTCGCCCGCGCCCACGTTCAGCGACTACGCCCGCGCGCAGGCCCGGCTTGCCACCACGCCGGAGTACGCCGAGCACGAGCGCTACTGGCTGAAGCAGTTCTCGGGCACGCTGCCGGTGCTGGAGCTGCCGTTGGACCGGCGCCGTCCGCCGTCGAAGACGTACAGCTCCCGGCGTGAGGACTGCGTGCTGGAGCCCGCGCTCGTGGAGCAGCTCAAGCGCGTGGGCGCGAAGCACGGCGGCAGCTTCTTCACCACGCTGCTGGCGGGCTTCAAGGCGCTCCTGCACCGGCTGACGGGGCTGGAGGACGTGGTGGTGGCCATCCCCGCCGCGGGCCAGTCCGTGGCCGGGCTGAAGGACCTGGTGGGGCACTGCGTGAACGCGCTGCCCCTGCGCAGCAACGTGGCCGCGGAGGCGCCCTTCACGCAGGTGCTCAAGCAACTGCGCACCACGATGCTCGATGCCTACGAGCACCAGGAGTACACGTTCGGCACGCTGCTCAAGCAACTGGCGCTGCCGCGCGACCCCAGCCGCCTGCCGCTGGTCAACGTGCTGTTCAACGTGGACCAGGCCGTCACGGGCGAGCAGTTGGAGTTCCAGGGCCTCACCTGCACCCTGGCGAGCAACCCGCGCCACTACGAGAACTTCGACCTCTTCATCAACGCGGCCGAGGCCCATGGCCGCGTCGTGCTGGAGTGCCAGTACAACACCGACCTCTTCGATGGCTCCACCGTCCGCCGCTGGATGGCGTGTTACGAAGAGCTGCTGCGGGGCGTGGTCGCCGACGCGGAAGCGCCCGTGTCGCGCCTGCCGCTGCTGCCCGAGGCGGAGAAGCAGCGCGTGCTGGTGGACTGGAACGCCACCGGGAAGCCGTTCGACCGTCAGGCCTTCGTCCACACGCTCGTGGCCGCGCAGGCCCGGGCCACGCCCGACGCGGTGGCCCTGCGCGCGGGGGACGTGACGCTCACGTACCAGCAGCTCACCCAGCGCGCCCATCAGGTGGCGCACGCGCTGAAGCAGGAGGGCGTCGCGGCGGGGAGCCTCGTCGGCCTCTTCACGAGCCGTGGCGCGGACATGGTCGTGGGCCTGCTGGGCATCCTTGAAGCGGGCGCGGGCTACGTCCCGCTCGACCCTGGCTTCCCGGCGGAGCGTCTGGCCTTCATGGTCGAGGACGCGAAGCTCTCCACCATCCTCACGCAGCAGGCCCTGGTGGCGTCCCTGCCGTCCACGAGCGTGAAGCCCCTGCTCATCGAGCACACGGCCTCGCAGCCCGAGTCCGCGCTCCCGGCGCAGGACGTCTCGCCGGAGGCCGTGGCGTACGTCATCTACACGTCGGGTTCGACGGGCAAGCCCAAGGGCGTACGCGTGCCGCACCGCGCGGTGGTGAACTTCCTCGGCACCATGCAGGAGGCCCCGGGCCTGTCCTCGCAAGACGTCCTGCTGGCCGTCACCACGCTCTCCTTCGACATCGCCGTGCTGGAGCTGCTGCTGCCCCTCACCACGGGCGCCCAGGTGGTGCTCGCCTCGCGCGACACCGCCTCCGATGGTGCGCTCCTCAAGGCCGCCCTGGAGTCCAACGCCGTCACCGTCATGCAGGCCACGCCCTCCACCTGGCGCCTCCTGCTGGAGGCCGGCTGGCAGCCCCGCCCCGGCTTCAAGGCCCTCTGCGGTGGCGAGGCCCTTCCCCGTGAATTGGCCGAAGCCCTGCTCGCTCGCGTCGGCAACCTGTGGAACATGTACGGCCCCACGGAGACCACCGTCTGGTCCACCACCTGGCGCGTGCAGCCTCCTCTTTCTTCCATCCGCATCGGCCGCCCCATCGCCAACACCCAGCTCTACCTCCTCGACTCGCACCTGGCCCCCGTGCCGGTGGGGGTCGCCGGTGAGCTCTACATCGGCGGCGACGGCGTGACGCTGGGCTACTTGCACCGCCCGGAGCTGACGCAGGAGCGCTTCCTGCCCAACCCCTTCCGCCCTGGCGAGCGCATGTACCGCACGGGCGACCTCGCCCGGTGGCTGGCCGACGGCACCGTGGAGTACCTGGGCCGCAATGACTCGCAGGTGAAGCTGCGTGGCTTCCGCATCGAGCTGGGTGAAGTCGAGGCGGCGCTCGCCTCGCACCCGTCCCTGGCCCAGGCCGTGGCCCTCGTCCGCGAGGACCGCCCCGGGGACCGCCGCCTCGTCGCGTACCTCATCGCGCGGCCCGGTCAGACGATCCCGGCGGATGAAGCCCTGCGCGCGCACCTCAAGCAGGGGCTGCCGGAGTACATGGTGCCGCAGCACTTCGTGGCCCTGCCCGCGCTGCCGCTCACGCCCAACGGCAAGGTGGACCGCAAGGCCCTGCCGTCGCCGCAGGTGGAGTCGCAGGAGGACGCCTTCGTCGCGCCTCGCGATGAGACGGAGCAGAAGCTCGCGGCCATCTTCGCGGACGTGCTGGGGCTGCGCCGGGTGAGCGTCACGGCGGACTTCTTCCGCCTGGGCGGGCACTCGCTGCTGGCGTCGCAGGCCCTCACGCGCGCGAGCCGCGACCTGGACGTCAGCCTCACGCTGCGCCGCATGTTCGAAGCGCCCACCGTGGAGAAGCTGGCCCGGCTGGTGCGCGGCGACGACGGGGCCGCGAGCCCCGCGCAGCGCATCTCCCCCCGCGCCGGCACCGCGCCCGCGCCGCTGTCCCTGATGCAGCAGCGGCTGTGGTTCCTGGAGCAGCTCAACCCCGGCACGGCCGTCTACAACCTGCCCTCCGCGTTCCGCCTCCATGGCGAGCTCGACGTGGGCGCGCTGCGCTTCAGCTTCAACAAGCTGGTGGAGCGCCAGTCCTCCCTGCGCACCTTCGTGCGGTGGGACGAGGGCACGCCGGTGCAGCACGTGGCCCCGGCCCTGACGGTGGAGCTGGAGCCGGTGGACCTGGAGTCCGTCCCCGCGCACACGCGCGAGGAGGACCTGCTGCGCCGCCTCCAGGCGCTGGCGGACGAGTCCATCCCCATCACCGCCGCGCCGCTGTTCCGCCTGACGCTGTTCCGGCTGGGCGCCACCGAGCACGTCCTCTTCTTCATGCCCCATCACCTCATCTGGGATGGGTGGTCGTTCGACGTGTTCCTGCGCGAGCTGGACACCATCTACTCCGCGCTCACCAAGGGCCAGGACCCCAGGCTCCCCACCCTGCCCATCCAGTACGCGGACTTCACCGAGTGGCACCGCGGCTGGCTCCAGGGCGAGGAGCTGGAGCGGCAGGCCCGCTACTGGAAGGGGAAGCTCTCCGGGAACCTGCCCGCGCTGGAGCTGCCCACGGACAAGCCGCGCCCCGCGCAGATGAGCCTCAAGGGCGGCACGGAGCCCTTCGTCCTCACCGGCGCGGAGGTGGACGCCCTCACGAAGCTGGGCCGCGAGTCCAACGCGACGCTGTACATGGTGCTGCTCACGGCGTTCAAGACGCTGCTGCACCGCTACAGCGGCCAGGAGGACCTGGTGGTGGGCACGCCCATCCGGGGCCGCTCGCATCCGGAGGTCGAGGACCTGCTGGGCTTCTTCGTCAACACGCTCGTGCTGCGCACGCAGCTCGCGCCGGAGCTGACGTTCCGGCAGTTGCTGGAGCGCGTGCGCACCACGTGCATGGAGGCGTTCGGCCACCAGGACATGCCCATCGAGCTGCTGATGCAGCAACTGGGCGTGCAGCGCGACCTGAGCCGCACGCCGCTGTTCCAGACGTTCTTCACCTTCCAGGACGTGCGCAACCGCGGCTCCAACCTGGGGGACCTCACCTACGGCCAGGTGCACGTGCACGCGCACGCGACGCCGTTGGACCTGAGCTTCTGGGTGAAGGAGACGGCGAACGGCATCGTCGGCGGCATGGACTACAACACCGACCTGTTCGAGCGGGACACCGTCGTCCGCATGCTCGAACAGATCCGCACGCTGCTGCGCGCCGCGGTGTCCGACGCGGAGGTGCCGGTGTCGCGCCTGCCGCTGCTGCCCGAGACGGAGAAGCAGCGCGTGCTGGTGGACTGGAACGCCACCGGGAAGCCGTTCGACCGGAGCGCCTTCGTCCACACGCTCGTCGCCGCGCAGGCGCAGGCCACGCCCGACGCGGTGGCCCTGCGCTCCGGCGCCGTGACGCTCACGTACCAGCAGCTCCTCCAGCGCGCCCATCAGGTGGCGAACGCGCTGAAGCAGGAGGGCGTCACCGCCGGGAGCCTCGTCGGTCTCTTCACCGAGCGCGGTCCGGACATGGTCGTGGGCCTGCTGGGCATTCTTGAAGCGGGCGCGGGATACGTCCCGCTCGACCCCGGTTTCCCGGCGGAGCGCCTGGCCTTCATGGTCGAGGACGCGAAGCTCTCGCTCGTGCTCACCCAGCGCGCGCTCCAGAGCACCCTGCCCTCCACCACGGCGAAGTCCCTCTTCGTCGAGGACACCACGTCGCAGGCGGACACGGCCCCCGAGGCGCCCGGTGTCACGTCCGAAGCCGTGGCGTACGTCATCTACACGTCGGGTTCGACGGGTAAGCCGAAGGGCGTGCGCGTGCCGCACCGCGCGGTGGTGAACTTCCTGGGCACCATGCAGGAGACCCCGGGCCTGGGTGCGCAGGACGTGCTGCTGGCCGTCACCACGCTCTCCTTCGACATCGCCGTGCTGGAGCTGCTGCTGCCCCTCACCACGGGTGCCCAGGTGGTGCTCGCCTCGCGTGACACCGCCTCCGATGGCGCGCTGCTCAAGGCCGCCCTGGAGTCCAACGCCGTCACCGTCATGCAGGCCACGCCCTCCACCTGGCGCCTGCTGCTGGAGGCCGGCTGGCAGCCCCGCCCCGGCTTCAAGGCCCTCTGCGGTGGCGAGGCCCTTCCTCGTGAATTGGCCGAAGCCCTCCTCGCCCGCGTCGGCAGCCTGTGGAACATGTACGGCCCCACGGAGACCACCGTCTGGTCCACCACCTGGCGCGTGCAGCCTCCGCTCTCCTCCATCCGCATCGGCCGCCCCATCGCCAACACCCAGCTCTACCTCCTCGACGCGCACCTGGCCCCCGTGCCGGTGGGTGTCGCCGGTGAGCTCTACATCGGCGGCGACGGCGTGACGCTGGGCTACCTGCACCGCCCGGAGTTGACGCAGGAGCGCTTCCTGCCCAACCCCTTCCGCCCTGGCGAGCGCATGTACCGCACGGGCGACCTCGCCCGGTGGCTGGCCGACGGCACCGTGGAGTACCTGGGCCGCAATGACTCGCAGGTGAAGCTGCGTGGCTTCCGCATCGAGCTGGGTGAAGTCGAAGCGGCGCTCGCCTCGCACCCGTCCCTGGCCCAGGCCGTGGCCCTCGTTCGCGAGGACCGCCCCGGCGACCGCCGCCTCGTCGCGTATCTGGTGACGAAGCCGGGACAGGCCTACACGGACACGGAGCTGCGCAAGCACCTGCGCTCGCAGTTGCCCCAGTACATGGTGCCGCAGCACTTCGTGGAGCTGGAGGCGCTGCCGCTCACGCCGAACGGCAAGGTGGACCGCAAGGCCCTGCCGGCTCCGGCGGGCACCGCGCGTCCCGTCGAGGACGCCTTCGTCGCGCCGCGCACGCCGACGGAGCAGCACCTGGCGCGCATCTGGCGGGAGGTGCTCGGCATCGCGCAGGTGGGCGTGCACGACAACTTCTTCAACATCGGCGGTCACTCGCTCCTGTCCTTCCAGGTGGTGATGCGCGTGCGGAAGGAGCTGAACCAGGAGCTGCACCCGCGCACGCTGCTGCTCAACACGCTGGAGCAGGTGGCCTCCCAGCTCACGCCCGCGGCGCCAGCGCCCACGACCGCCGCCAGGGCGCAGCCCGTCGAGCAGACAAAGATTGCCACCCCGGAGACTTCTGTCCCCCTGGCGCAACGCTTGTTCAATAAGCTGAAGGGGAAACTGCCGGGGCGCTCGGACTGAGCGGCCCACCGAGGAGATTGGTTCAACCGTGACGCCCTGCTTCTTCGGCACCTCCGAACGACAGCTCTTCGGCGTGCACCACCCCGCGCAGGGCGCCGAGCGCTCCACCGGGGTGGTGCTCTGCTATCCCGCCGCACAGGAGTACATGTTGACGCACTGGGCCTTCCGGAAGCTGGCCGGGATGCTCGCGCGCGAGGGCTTCCACGTCTTCCGCTTCGACTACTACGGCACGGGGGACTCGGCCGGAGAGGGCCACGAGGGCCGCGTGGCCACGTGGGTCCAGGACCTCCGCAACGCCGTCAATGAACTGCAGGACGTGACGGGCGTGCAGCGCGTGGCGCTCGTGGGCCTGCGGCTGGGCGCGGCGCTCGCGGTGCGCGCCGCCGTGGAGGGACTGTCCACCGCCGCGCTCGTGCTCTGGGAGCCCCTGGTGGAGGGCGAGGCCTGGCTCCAGGAGCTGGAGCTGCTCCAGCAGCGCCGGGACACCCGCACCCTCTTCCCCCGGCCCGAGAGCCCGCTGGAGGTGCGCGAGGAGCTGCTCGGCTTCCCGTTCCCCCGCGCCCTGCGCGACGACATCCTCGCGCTGGACCTGGCCGCGCTGCCCGCGTGGCCGTCCACGCGCACGCACCTGGTGGTCAGCGCGCCGAAGCCCGGGTACCAGCGGCTCCAGGAGCGCCTGGAGAAGACGGGCCTGCCCTTCCAGCACCACCTGGTGCCCGAGGAGGGCGCGGGCGGCCAGGAGTCCGCGCTCCTGTCCAACCGCATCCTGCAGACCATCACCACGCTCCTGAAGGAGGCCGCGTGATGCGCGAGCGCATCTGTACCTTCGGCCCCGAGCAGAGCCTGGTGGGCATCCTCACGGAGCCGGATCCGGCGAAGGTCCTGCCGGAGGCGCCCACGGTGGTGCTGTCCAACGTGGGCCTCAACCACCACGTGGGCCCGTACCGGCTGTGGGTGGAGCTGGCGCGACAACTGGCTGGACGCGGCATCTCCACGCTGCGCTTCGACCTGTCCGGCCTGGGTGACAGCCGCCCCCGCCGCGAGGGCGGCGCCGACGAGTTCCAGCGCGCCCGCGAGGAGACGCGCGCGGCGCTCGACCACCTGGAGCAGAAGAAGGGCCAGAAGCGCTTCGTGCTGATGGGCCTGTGCTCCGGCGTGGACAGCGCGCACGCGGTGACGGTGGAGGATCCGCGCGTGGTGGGCGCGGCCTTCATCGACGGCTACACGTACCGCACGCTGGGCTACCACCTGCGCTTCCACCTGCGCTACCTGAGCCCCCGCCGGTGGACGCGCTTCCTGCGCAAGCGCAGGCTGCCCGCCCAACTGCGCGAGGCCGGCGAGGCCGACGAGGTCTACACGCGCGAGTACCCGGAGCGCTCGCGGCTGACGCAGGACTACAAGCACCTGCTGGAGCGCGGCGTCAGCCTGTGCTTCGTGTTCTCCGGAGGCATGGGGCTGTCCTTCAACCACGAGGGCCAGTTCTACGAGATGCTCTCGCCGCTGAAGCTGGAGGGCCGCGTCACCTACGCCTTCTATCCGCGCGCGGACCACCTCTTCTCCGTGCCGGAGGACCGCACGGAGCTCATGCGCAAGCTCACCGCCTGGGCCGTGGGCACGGTTCCCCCACGTGCACTGACGGGCTGACGGCCGCCTGCCCGCACAGCAGGCGGGGACACGGCTCAAGGCCGGGTGTGCGTCGAGCGCTTGTTTCCCACCCGACGGTCGCCACCTTCGAAGCACACACGTTCTTCGAAGGAGAGCCACCCATGAAGCTCCCCCTGATGGCAGCACTGGCGACACTCGCGTTCTCCGGTCAGGCGTTCGCGCAGAGCCACACCGACCACGAAACGCCGCCCCTCCAGGAGCCGTCCACGGACGCGCCCCAGGACAGCGCGGAGCGCTGGGACAAGGCCACGGGCGGCTCGGGCGCCGCTTCGGAGGACCTCCAGTCCGCGGACGAGGTGGACGACAACGCCGTGGACCCGGGCCGCGTCGATGAAGGCGTGGGCGGCTCCGGCTCCACCGAGCAGGGGAGCAACAGCACCAGCGACCACTCGGCCGCTGCGGAGCCGGGGGCCCCGAACTCGGGCACCCCGGGCAACAAGGGGGCTCAGATGGAAGTGACGCCGCCGGCCTGGGACCAGAACAAGAACATGGGCAGCTCCGCCAGCCCCACCACGGGCACCCCGCCGGTGGAAGGCAGCGCGGGCAACTAGCGGCCTCCCCGCTTCGATAGACACCGCAATGACAGGCGCGGACGGGCTTCATGGGAGTGAAGCCCGTCCATACCCATTGTGGGGGACAGATTCCCGGGCCCTCCGACCGCTAAGTCCTTGCATGGACCGGTTGGAAGGAGGCCCGTCGGATGAACCTTACCGCGCACGAACAGGGGCTCGTGCTCGAGCTGACCCGGGCACTCTCCAGCTCATTGGACCTGACCGAGGTCCTGGCCCGTGCCCAGGGAATCCTCACGCGGCTTCTGCCCTGTGACTACGCGGCCCTGTGCGTGTCCAGGCCGGAGCGGCCCGGGCACTACGAGTGGATGGGATTGGGTGCCCCGGGCATCCTCTTCACGCACTACCCGGAGCTGGCCACGGTGGGTGCCGCGCGCGCCACGAACCCGCTGTCGAGCAAGGAATTGAAGCGCAACCTCCTGTCCCTGCGCTGCCGGGAGATGGGGCTGCCCCTGGAGCACGTGCTGGCGGTGCTCCTGGACCTGAGCGAGGACTGGCACGGCGGCTTCACGCTGTACCGGGAGCACGCCCTGCCCTTCTCCGAACGGGAGCAGGCCCTGCTGGAGGACCTGACGCCCTACCTGGCGAACACCGTGCGCAACTGCCGGCTGTTCGGACACGAGGCGATGCGGGGAGACCTGCTGGACGCCCTCTTCCGCCAGCAGGGCGCCGAGTGCGTCGTGGTGGAGCCACCGGAGCACGAGAAGCTGAGGACCCCGGGGGCCACGGAGCTCCTGCGGCGCTGGTTCCCGGACGAGCTGAAGGCGGATGACTCCCGGCTGCCCCAGGCGCTGCGCGAGCACCTGACGCGTCTGCAGGCCCTGGGGACGAAGCGGACCCCGGGCATGGACACGTGGACGCGCTCCGGTGCGAAGCACGACCTGAAGGTGACGTTCGTGGAGCTGCCGGAGCAGCGCGGCCACCAGCCCTGGGGGCTGGTGTTGCAGGAGTGCTCGCGGGCCATCCCGCTGCCGGAGCCCTGGCGGCAGAAGCTCTCCCGGCGCGAGCTGGACGTGGTCCAGGGGGTCCTCTGCAACTGGACGAACGAGCTCATCGCCGAGGACCTGGGCCTGACGCTCAACACGGTGAAGACGCACCTGCGCAACATCTTCCCCAAGCTGGGCATCGAGAACCGCATGGACCTCCTCTACCAGGCCGCCTGGCGGCAGAAGCCGGGGTGAGGAGGTCCGGGCGCGCGGGCTCAGGGCTCCCGGAAGAACTTCGGGAACAGGGTGCGCGTGGTGCGGGCGGAGAGCAGCAGCGCGGCCTGCTCCTCCGGGGACGTGAGCTTGCGCAGCTCCGCCTCCAGGTCGGCCACGTGGTCGCCGTCCGCGGCGCCGTGGCCGCGCAGGAAGAGGACGGCCTTGTGGATGTTCGGGATGCCGCTCTCCGCGATGAGCCGGTCCACCGAGTCCGGGGCCCTGTTCACGGACAGGTACTCCAGCACGTAGGCCGTGCCCAGGAACGCGGTGGGCACGCCCGACTGCGTGGTGAAGCGGTTCCACTCCACGTAGGCGCGAACGGCGGGGCAGATGGGCGCGCGCTCCACGCGCTCCTCCGTCCAGCCCAGGGCCTTCAGGTCCTTGAGCAACCACTGCTCATGGCCCCGCTCCTCGTGCGCCTTCTGGAACAGCAGCTCCGCGAGCGCGGAGTTGCGGCCCTCGCGGTGCACGCGCTCGCCGGCCTCGGTGAAGAACCCCTCGCTCCAGCGCACGTACTGATACGTCTGGATGAGATAGTGGACGTAGTCGTCCTGGCGGATGCGCCCCTCGAAGAGGCGCCGGACGCCCGGCGTCGCGTCCAGCTCCCGCACGAGCATCCGGGCCTCGTGCCGCAGGGAGTCCAGCCAGTCCGTCTTCGCCGTCTGCTCATGCTTGGGCTGCTTGCACATACACGTCTCCTGACAGGGGCCCTTGGAAGGCCCGGTGGGTGTTGCGTTGAGGGTGAAGGGGAAAGGAGCGCGCCGGCCCGGGGTCAGGCGGCGTCGGCGTCCAGCGAGTCGAAGAGGTTCAGCGTCCGCGGCGGAATGGCATCCAGCGCGGCGACGAGCGGCACGGTGAAGCGGTTGAAGGCAGGGTCGAAGTGCGGCGGCGCGATGAAGCGCGCGCCCATCTTGTCCGCGAACAGCGACAGCACGGGCGGCATGCGCAGCTCGTCGAGTCCGCCCTCACGGGCCTGGGCGCGCTCCTCCGCGGTGAGCCGGGCGGCCAGGGGCTCCGCGGGCGGCGGGGGAAACTCCCGGGTCCGCACGCGGAAGCCGTTGCTCAGCCAGCCCCGGCGCGCGGCGGCCAGGAAGTAGAGGTCCGCCTCCTCCTGGCTGTCCGTCTCCATGTTGGCCGCGGCGATCCAGTGGGTGACGCCGCGCCGGCGGCTCTCGCGGTAGAGGCCCGCCTGGAGGCGCAGCACGGCGGAGTTCCGGTAGCTCCGGGTGACGCAGTAGCGCGTGGTCTCCGCGAACACGCGGCCCGGCGCGACGAGCTCCGACAGGTCGAGCTTCTTCTCGATGTCCAGCCCCACGACCGTGTCCGCGAAGGCCGCCACCTCCGCGTTGGGCGTCAGCAGGCGGGCGGTGGCCACCGGCTCCTCGCCCGCGTAGACGACGACGTGCGAGGTGCTGCGGAGCGTGTCGAAGCAGTCCGCTTCGCGCGGAGCCCGGGGCCGCTTGGGCCCCAGCATCCGCATCTCCTCGCCAAAAACCCGGTAACGGACGCGGAGCGCGTCATCCAGTTCGCGCTGCGCTGTGGCGACACGGCAACTCAATGAAGACATGGCGGGTCTCGCTTCCACGGTGCTTGCCGGACTTGTGTGTCCGGCCCCGACCTTTCATTCGTCGCAGCTCGGCCGAGTGCGCTCGCGGGTTGTCTTTTTTCGCTGAACCCGGCCAACCGCCCGCCACCTGCGCCCGCCCCACCCCGTGGCGCATGGCCCCCGTCCCCGCGAGTGGCTCACCTTGGACAGACGAAGGAGGAGGACACCATGACCGAGCAGACGCCCGAGGCCCCGGGAGCCTCTTCCGAGCGCACGCTGCAGAAGCTCAGCCCCTCCGAGCTGAAGGACGCGCTCCTCCAGGTCGAGGACGAGGCCGTGAGGACCCGCGAGGCGGTGATGCTCAACACCGGCCGGGGCAATCCCAACTGGATCGCCACCACGCCGCGCGAGGCCTTCTTCCTCCTGGGCCAGTTCGCGCTCGCGGAGAGCCGGCGGGCCTGGGACGTCCCCGAGGTGGGGCTCGCGGGCATGCCCCGGTCCCCGGGCATCGCCAGACGCCTGCAGGACTTCCTGGAGGCGAGCGACGACGAGCCCGCCGTGCAGTTGTTGCGCGGCGCGCTGACGTACGGGGTGCACACGCTCGGCTTCAACCCGGACCGGTTCGTCTGGGAGCTCACGGACGCGGTCATTGGAGACAACTATCCGGTGCCGGACCGGATGCTCGCCCACGGCGAGCGCATCGTGCAGGAGTACCTGGCGCAGGAGCTGTTCGCGGGACGGCCGCCCTCCGGGCGCTTCGACCTCTTCGCGGTGGAGGGCGGCACCGCGGCGATGACCTACGTCTTCCACTCCCTGAAGGTGAACGGCCTGCTGCGCAAGGGAGACACCCTCGCGCTGGGCGCGCCGCTCTTCACGCCCTACCTGGAGATTCCGCGCATGGAGGAGTTCGGCCTGCGCACGGTGGACATCCATCAGAGCGCCACCGCGAAGGACGGCCGCCCCACCTGGCAGTACCCGGACGCGGAGCTGCGCAAGCTGGAGGACCCGCGCGTCAAGGCGCTCTTCGTCGTCAACCCGTCGAACCCGGGCGCGGTGGCGATGCGCAAGGAGTCCGTCCACAAGCTGGTGGAGCTGGTGCGCAAGCGCCGGCCGGACCTGTTGATCATCACCGATGATGTCTACGGCACGTTCGTCAACGGCTTCCGCTCATTGGCCGCGGACCTGCCGCGCAACACGCTGCTGGTGTACTCGTACTCCAAGCACTTCGGCTGCACGGGCTGGCGGTTGGGCGTGGTGGCGCTCCACGAGGACAACATCCTGGATGAGGCGTTGGCGAAGCAGCCCGCGGCGGAGCGCGCGCGGCTGGAGGCGCGGTATGGCGCCGTCTCGCTGCGCCCGGGGCGGCTGAAGTTCATCGACCGGATGGTGGCGGACAGCCGGGCCGTGGCGCTGAACCACACGGCGGGCCTGTCGTTGCCGCAGCAGCTCCAGATGACGCTGTTCTCGCTGTTCACGCTGTTGGACAGGGACGGGGCCTACAAGAAGTACTGCCAGCGCATCTGCCAGGACCGGCTCCAGGCGCTGCTCGAAGGCATGGGCCTGCCGCTGCACGAGGATCCGCTGCGCACGGCGTACTACCAGACGATCGATCTGGAGGCCTGGTGCCGCGAGCACCTTGGCGAGGACTTCGTCCGCTTCGTCGAGGACCACCACGACCCGCTGGAGATCGTCTTCAGGCTGGCCCGGCGCTACGGCGTGGTGCTGCTCACCGGAAGCGGCGTTGACGGACCTCCCTGGTCGGCCCGTGTGTCATTGGCGAACCTGGAGGACAGCGCGTATTCACGGATTGGCCGGGACCTCCTGGATGAGGTGCGCCGCGCCATTGATGCGTGGAAGCAGGCGGGTGGAACGCCCTCTGGCGCGTCGCATTGAAACACGTCACGCCGGGATGAAACGGACCCTGGTCTCCCTGAAAGGAGACCAGGGTCTTTTTCGATCCTCGGGGGATCACGCGAGACCCTGTCCCCAAAGGCAGTACCACCTCCGAGGTACAGACACGGATCCTCGACCTCGCCAACCTGCCGGCTCGGAAAAGCGACATGTCGCCGTCGAACTCGACAGGGCTGTAGCGAACGTTCAGGCGAATCGCAGTCCAACCTGAAGCGGGGGCACGCATGCCGGTGAGGAGTGGGGGATGACCAGTCCATCACGACAACAAGTGGAGCAGCTTCACGAACGGATGCTGGGCCGGGACCCGACGGCGACCTACGACGTCTTCGAGACGTTCATGGATCCGCTGGTCCGGGGATTGAAGCGCTACCTGGGGTGCACGCATGACGACGCCAACGCCTCGGCCGCGGATGCCGTCTTTGCGTATCTGCGGCACCCGGAACGCTTCGACGCTCGCCAGTCCACGCTCTGGAATTTCCTGAACCAGATCGCCAGGCGTCGAGCCCATGACAGCCACAGGTCCAGGACAGCGCGGACAAAAAGGGAGAAAAACCCGCTGACGATTGTCGAAGTCCACCCGCCAGCTCCGAAAGAGGGTGTGGAGGGTTTCGCGATTGCGAGGCAGTTGTTGAAGCGGCTGGAGGAACGCATCGAGAAGGCCGGTCTGCCGCAACGCGACATCGCCGGTATCCGCGTCATCGTCCTCCACGAGGGCCGCGTTCCTGCCGAGGAGATGGCGGAGGCACTGGGGATGTCCCACCTGCCTCCCGGTGAGCGGCTGCACGAGGTGAGGCGCCACACCGAACGATTGAGGAGGCTTTTGCGAAGCCTCTGGATGGAGGATTCCGATGTCGACGCTTGATTGGCTGACGTACGCGGCGAAGCGCAGCACCACCGAGCAGGGACTCCTGGGCCAGGTGTTCGCGACCTACCAGTCCATCGAGGACTGCACGCCGGACACGCTCGCGGACGAACTGGGTTGCGACGAGAAGACACTCAAGCAACTGTCCTTGTGCCGCAAGCCGTCCGGGGACGGGTTCGCCGAACAGGTGAAGCTCCTCTGCGGCCGGTTCGGACTGGAGCCGTTCGCGCTCGCCAACGTCCTGCGGCAGGTGGAGATCATGGGCGGGGACTCCTCCAACGGGGATGCGGAGGCTGGCCTGCATCGCACCGGCACGCTCCAACTCGCCGCGCTCGACCTGCGCAAGAAGGACGATCCGGCCTCATGAAACCGGCCTGGCTGAGGGAGGCGGTGGAGGCCAGCGGCCTCCCTCCGTCAGAGGTATTTCCGCGTGACCTGGCGGCGGACGCATCCATGCTCCTGCCCGTGAGGCCCGTGGGATTGAAGGACCTGACCTCGGAAAAGGTGCGCCAGTGGTTGGCCCAGCGGGGGCGCACGGTGGAGGTCGGCTACCACCGCCGGATGCACGGTTGCATGGTGGCATGGGAGGGCAAGGGACTCGTGTTCTTCAACCGGGACGACGGCCCGGCGGTTCAGCGCTTCGCGGTGGCGCACGAGCTGGGTCACTTCGTCCTCGACCACCTCCTGCCGCGCAGGCGGGCACTCCACTTCTTCGGCGACGACATCCGGGACGTCCTGGACCAGAAGCGCCGTCCTACCCCGGAGGAGTCGCTGACCGCGGTGCTGGAAGGCGTTCCCATTGGCGTGCAGATCCACCTGATGGACCGGGGACCCACTGGCGACATCGGCAAGGGGGTGGTGGCTCGCTCCGAGCAGCGCGCGGACCGGCTGGCCCTGGAATGGCTCGCCCCCTCGAAGCTCGCTCGTCAGGTGATGCAGGAGGGCCCCGAAGACATGCAGCAGCAACGCTTGGAGCAGCACTTCGGGCTGCCGGATTGGATGGCGGAAACCTACGCGCGCATCCTGCGCCGCGAAGAGGGCCGCTCCCGTTTTTCCATTGTTTCATTCCTCGGTGAGGACGCAGGGTGACCATGGGCGGCCACGGGCGCTTTGACGACGACGAAGAAGATTTGACCGGTGATGAGGACTTCCGCGGCTCGTTCCGCGAGGACCTGGAGCGCACGCTGAATCTGGAGACGTGGGCGGAGGGCCTGGACCTCCAGGTCATCATGGAACGCTACCGGCGGGAGATTGGTGGCGCCATCCAGAAGGAGGACGAGCTCCGGTCCATCATCCGCCAGGAGTTGCTCCCCCGCCTCCAGACACGCCCCGGAGCCCCCGAGGGCGCTGGGCTCTACCAGTTGAGCCCCGAGCAACTGGCGGACATCCACTCGGGCCTGCTCTTCGCCGGCCAGGTGGAGGCGGTCAACGGCCTCTCCGTGACGCACGAGACGCTGCCCCTGGACATCACCCAGTTGAGCATCGCGGCCATTGGCTATGGCGGCACCGCGGGCACCTTCTCCCAGCGTCTGTTCCGCCGCGAGGTGACGGTCGACGCGCCGGACCCCTACCAGGAAGCTCTGTCCTATATCGAGATGCGCCAGAACCGCTCGCATCCGGGACGCGGTGGGCCAGACAGCCTGTCGCGACTCGCGCGGCGAGGCATCCGCGCATACGCGGAGCGCGCCATCCTGGTGGAGAAGCTGAAGGCCCCGTGGCGCATGGGCCAGGGCAATCCCTTCGCCCGTGAGCTCATCACTGGCTCCGGCTACAAGAGCCTGCTGAAAGCGTCGCTGGGGATGCTCGAACGAGTGATGAAGGACCATCCCCGTTTCGTCTTCGTCTCCGCACGGATGGACGACCGGGGCTTCCTCACCATGGGCCATGCGCTCAAGGCCGGCGAGTTCGTCATCCTCGAGTCGCTGAAGCAGGAGGGGAAGGACATCCTGGACGGATGGCAGTACGACCTCGAGGAGTACGACCTGGCGCGCGAATTCATCAACGCGTATTCACACAAGGTCGTGAAGGGCCTGTTCCGCGCCTCGGAGAACGCCCCACCCCGCATCTTCTACGCGCACGTCGACCATGCCCACATGGCCGCTTGCGTGGCCATCGCGGACAGCATGCTGCGCCCGGAACAGGGCTACCCCATGCTGCTCGACGTCGCGGAGTCCACGTGCCGTAGCGCCTTCGGCATGGATGGCTTCGAGGGCGTGGTCCAGGAGGCCTACGCGCTGGCCGACGCCCACCTTCAATACTTCAACGGTCGCAAGCCACGTCGCTGATGGGGGAACGACAGCATGTCTGACAATGGAAACACCAACGTACCCGGCCGCGGTCCCGCGCAGAATGGCGTGGCCCACAACGGCAGGCCCGTGAATGGCCACGCCGCCACCGCTCCCAATGGCCAGCGGCCAGTCGCGCCGTCCCCGCCGGGCGCCCGTCCGCCGGGCACTCCGCCCGCGAACATCCAGATGAACGGGCCACGCCCGGCGCCCCACCCCGGTGCGCCACCGAAGCCTCCGGCCAGCGCGGTCTCCCCCACCCCGGCTCCGGCAGCCCGAGGCCCTGTTCCGCAGCCGCCTCCCTCGGAGGCGCCACACAACGGGGGCGTCCTGCCCCTGCCGGACAGGGCGAAGGGCGAAATCGACGCGGCCAAGGAACGCGCGGAGGCGCTCAAGGCAGACCCGGAGCTGGAGAACGCCGTGGGCTTCACCCACTTCGACACCAGCGCGAGCCACGACAACCTCGTCACCGTCCTGTCCACGAAGGAGGACCTGCACCGGCTGGCGTCGCAGACGCTGGTGCGCATCAAGTGCCGCGAGGACGACAAGGCCTACCTGGGCGTCGTCGTGCAGGGCCCCTTCGCGGAGCCGAACGCCGTTCCTGCGAACTCCACCATGGCCATTGGCGTGGTGACGCACGGCAAGAAGCTCACGTACACCTTCGAGTACCACGGTCGCGCGGAGGTGGAAATCCTCGGGGAGGAGGTCGCGGGCGTGCTCAAGCCGCACCGCTTCCGTCCCCGGCCGCAGAGCCCCGTCTTCGTGCTCGACGAGGAGGAGAGCGCGAAGGTGCTGGGCGTCAGCGGGGAGATGAGCATCGGGACCGTGGTGGGCTACGAGCGGATGGAGGCGCGCATCAACGCCCGCGACAAGTCGGTGCTGCCCCGGCACACCGGCATCATCGGGACGACGGGCGGCGGCAAGTCCACCACCGTGGCCACGCTCATCCACCGCGCGCAGAACTCCGGCATCGCCACCATCGTCTTCGACGTGGAGGGCGAATACACGCACGTGGACCGGCCCACCGACCATCAAGCCATGGTGGAGACCCTCAAGCGCCGGGACCAGAAGCCCGAGGGTGTGAAGGACTTGCACATCCATCACCTGGTCGGCCGTGAGAGCCGCAACCCGCGCCACAAGAACAAGCACGACTTCTCGTTGAACTTCTCCAGCCTGTCGCCCTACGCACTGGCGGAGATCCTCGACATGACGGAGCCGCAGCAGGAGCGCTTCCTCAAGGCCTACGACGTCACGAAGCTGCTGCTGGAGGACTTCGAGGTCTATCCCGTGACGGATGAGGAGAGACGCGACGCGCTGGAGGTAGACGAACTGTCCACCGGCTACCCGAAGATGACCATCCAGCACCTGTTGGACGTGGTGAACGCGTACCTCTACAGCTTGAGCGACGAGGGCAAGGGGGACGGGAAGAATCGCACGAGCCGCGCCGCGAAGGGCAAGGGGACGGTCGCTGAGGAGATCGAGGTGTTGAAGGAGGACGAAGGCCCGCCAGCCAATTCACTGAGGCTCTACAGCATCTTCAAGAACAACCCCGGCAATGTGATGCGGCGGGTGATGGGGCAGAAGAGCGGCAACGTCATCAGTTGGAGAGCATTGGCCAGCAAGATCCAGCGGCTGCGCCGGCTGAACATCTTCGACATGGGGACCACGGAGGGCGTGAAGTACGACACGATGCTCTCGCCAGGGCGGGTGTCCGTCATCGACCTGTCGGACACGGAATCCCCCCAGCTCAACAACCTGGTCATCGCGGACATCCTGCGCGGCATCCAGGAGCGGCAAGAGGCCAGCTACGAGAAGGCCCACCGCGAGGGAAAGGACATCACCCCGGTCCTCATCATCATCGAGGAGGCCCACGAGTTCCTGTCCGCCAGCCGCATCGCGCAGATGAAGACCCTCTTCGAACAGGTCGCCCGGATCGCCAAGCGGGGCCGCAAGCGCTGGCTGGGGCTCGTCTTCGTCACGCAACTGCCCCAGCACCTGCCTTCCGAGGTCCTGGCCCTGCTCAACAACTTCATCATCCACAAGATCACGGACGGGGCCGTCATCAACCAGTTGAAGAAGAGCGTGGGCAGTATCGACGAGAGCCTGTGGAGCCGTGTGTCGCGGCTGGCCCCAGGCCAGGCGCTGATGTCGTTCAGCCACTTCACCCGGCCCCTGATGGTGGCCGTGGACCCCGCGCCCGTGAAGCGGCTGCTCGTCGACTAGGATTGCCCCAAACTCCAGGAACACCGGGAGGCAGGAGCGATATACAGCCAGCCTCATGTTCGGCTCCGCGCTCCTCGCCTCCGTCATCGTCGCCCAGGCTCCCGCATCCCCGGCCTCTCGTGCCGTGGAAGAACTGGGCCTGGGCCCCGTCCTCGACACCGCCGTTCACCAGGGCGTGACCTACGTCGCGCTCGGCCGTGGCGGCATCGCCCTGCTCAAGCTCGACGGCGCCTCGCCCCAGCTCGTGCGGCGCATCGAGGAGGGCCGGCGCTTCGTGCGGCTCGTCGTCGTGGGCCAGTCGCTCCTCGCCATCGAGCAGCGCGAGGAGGCCCATGCGTTCTCCCTCGCCACGCCGGAGCAGCCCCGGCCGGATTCGCTGGCCTCCGCGCTGGGCTCGGCGCGCGACCTCACCGTCGTCACCCAGGCGCCGCCGCCCCAGGCACCGCCCCCCACGTCCGCCCCCTCCTCCACCCGGCTCACCGTCACCGCCGTGCACGATGGCGACGTGACCCTCTCCGGTGGCGCCCTGGCCGGCCTGGGCGAAGGCACCCGCGTCCGCGTGCGCACGCAGGACTCCCGCGAGGTGGTGCTGCGGGTCATTGAATCGCGCGAGGACACCGCCATCGCCCGCCTGGGCCGCGGGGAGAACGTGCGCGTGGGCGACACCGCCGTCGTCACCGACGCCCCCGCCACCGCGCGCCTCTTCTTCCCCGAGCCCGGCGTGCCGCGCCTGCGCTACGGCTTCCATGCCCGGCCCTTCCTCGCGCTGGACGCGAAGACGCGTGAGGGCCAGTCCGCTCGCGCGGGCGGCCTGCTCCTGGATGCGTTCATCGCGTGGCGGCCCGGGGACCTGCCCCTGGTGCTGAGCGCGCAGTTGGACCCCGTGGGCTTCGGCCTGGGCACCGGCCTGCGCCACTCGCCGGGCTCCGCGTACGTCGCCGCGGCCTACTCCACCGACTTCCTGGAGGTCGGCATCGGCATGGGTGCGCTGTTCGGACAGAAGGAGTGCAGCACCCAGTTCGACTTCGACCCCAACACCTACGAGCCCATCAACCCCAGGACCGTGTGCGACTCCAACGCGGGCGTGTCCTTCCAGCAGGTGCTGCGGCTGGGCGCGCTCGACGGGTTCCACCTCGCGTGGAACTCCGCCATCCTCTCGCGTGACAACCAGTTCCGCTTCGGCTCCGGGCGCGGCGAGGTCCAGGTCCCCCTCACCCCCAGCCTCTCCCTCTTCGGCGCGGGCGGCGGCTCGGCCAGCGGATGGAACTTCGGGGAGCTGGGCGTGCGCAGCTTCATCAAGGGCACCGGCGGCTCCGGCACCACCGTGCTCTCCGCCAGCCTGGGCGTCGTGTCGCTCTCCGACGGCACCGGCGAGGCCCTCACCGGCCCCTCCATCGCCATCGGAATCGAGCGCCGTCCCTGAAGCGTCAGTGGCCGGAGGCCGTGGACGCGGCGAACTCCTCCGGCACCATCGCGCCGGAGATGGGGAAGTCCTTCGGCGCCCGCTTCCACGCCTCCCCACCCGGCGGGCGGGCAGCCCCCCGAGGGAGCCGCCCCAGGCCCATGAGCGCCAGCGACACCAGGCCCAGCCCCACCACCCCCGCGGCCAGCTCGTCCACGAGGCCCACCCGGCGAAGGCCGCCCACCCCCAGCAGCGGCAGCGCGGCGATGGGCGTGGCCACCCACGCCAACCACGTGCGCCAGTTCGCGCGAGCCTGTTGCCTCAGTGCGTCGATTGAAGCCATCGGGGCATCCTTCCGGACAGGGAGGTTGTCCAGGAGGATGGGGATGGACCGGGGTCCAATGAAAGGCCCCCACACAGCGCTCGCCTGCTTCCTCACGGGCGGGGCTGGGGCCCTGTGCGCGTTCAGCCGCTCAGCGCCCGCACGCGCGCCGCGAGGTTCTGCGTGAAGAGCCGGTAGATGTGCAGCGAGGCCGCGTCGTGCGTGGCCAGGAAGTGCTGGAAGCTCTCGCGGGTGATGCGCAGCGCGCGCACCGCCGTCTTCGCGCGCACGTTCGCGGACACGGGGCCGTCCTGCACGAGGGAGATCTCTCCCAGGAACGAGCCCGGCCCCAGCGTGTTGAGGTGCCGCGCGTTGGGCTCGTTGCCGGAGTAGACGTCCACGGTGCCCTCCAGCAGTACGAACAGCCCCGTGCCGGGAGCCCCCTTCTCCAGCAGCACCATGCCCGGCGTGGCCGTCACGGGCCGCGCCAGCCGGTACAGGTCCTTCATGTCCTCCAGCGGCAGCTCGCCGAAGATGGGGATGGCCTTGAGGAAGCGGTAGCCGCTGGCCTCCGGCAGGGTCGAGCCCGCGGCCAGCCGCGCGAGCAGCGCCTCCGCCTCCACGTCCAGGCCCATGCGCCGCAGGAGCCGCGCCTTCTCCGTCACCAGCACGGGATCCGCGCGCAGGTGCTCGGCGCTGCTCAGCGCGTCCGCCAGCACCGCGAGCGCCCGGTGCGTGAAGCCACCGGCGTCCAGCACCTTGCACGTGCGCAGCACGGCCTCGACGTAGCGAGGGTCCTCCGCGAGCACGCCGCCCAGGGCCTCGGCCTCCGCGTGGGCCTGTCCCAGCTCGTGGTAGAGGTCCGCGGCCTCGAAGGGGCGGCCCAGGCGGACCAGGCAGTGCGCCATGGACTCGCGGGCGCCCAGGCCCCGGTAGACCTCCAGCGCGCGCTCCAGCGCCCCGCCCCGCTCGAAGGCCGCCGCGGCGCGCTCCACCTCGCCCGCGCGCAGGTACGCCTCCGCGGCCGCCACGTGCTGACCGCCCTGGGCGTACAGGTCCGCCACGGACACGTCGTCGCCGCTGCCGTCCAGCAGCCGCGCCGCGCCCGTGAAGTCACGCGCCCGGCGCAGCACGTCCACCAGCCAGTGGCGCTCCTTCACCGTCCCCTGCGCGGCCTCCTTGCGAAGCCGCTCGCGCTGCGCCGCGCCCAGCTCCTCGTAGAGCTGCGCCGCGCGCTCCGGCTCGCCTTGCGCCGCCAGGGACTGCACCACCTGGAGCGTGCCGCCCCGCAACGAACCGCCCCGACTGCTGCCCGCCGTATCGCCTGCCATGTCACACGTCCCTTCCCAGGCCCACCCCGGTGGGGCGGCGCGCCCGGTTCCACCAGCGCCTGACTAACCAGGAACCCGGGCGTAAAGCCAGTCTCGACCGGCGCCCCCGTGGCCCTGGAGACACCGGGTCCGGTAGGGTCCGGGCATGGTTGTTCCCGTCCTGGCCGGGGTGGCTCCGGACCGTCTCCCCGGGCCCTCGCGCCCGCGCTCCTGGTACCTGGTGACCCCGTCCGAGTCCCTGCGGCCCGGCCACGCGATGGGCGTCCAGGTGGGGGGCCAGGAGGTGGTGCTGTTCCGGAGCCAGCAGGGCCGGGTCCACGCCCTGTCCGCGCACTGTCCCCACCTGGGGGCCCACCTGAAGCACGGCACCGTCCAGGGCGAGCTCTTGCGCTGTCCGCTGCACCATTGGAGCTTCGACGGAGGGGGCCGCTGCCGCGCCGTGCCCGGCCGGAGCGACGTGTCCGCCCTGCCGGGGCCCCGGGCGTGGCCGGTGGAGGAGCGCTTCGGCGGGGTGCTCGTGTTCAACGGCCCCGAGGCGCTGTTTCCCCCACCCGACCTGGGAGGTGGGGAGCACGTCTGGGACGTGGGGCCTGCGGTGACGGTGGGCTGTCCGTGGCTGCCGCTCGCGGCGAACTCGTTCGACCTGGACCACCTGCGCACGGTGCACCACCGGGAGCTGTGGGACACGCCGGCCTGGGAGACCCCGGACCGGTACACCCTGCGGCTGCGCTACACGTCGCGCGTCATCGGCACGGGCGCGAGCGACCGGCTGATGAAGGCGCTGTCCGGCAACCGCATCCGCGTGGAGCTCACGCTGCACGGCGGGACGTTGATCTCCGTGAAGAGCGACCTGGGCCGGGCGCGGGGACTGCTGCTCGCGAGCCTGACGCCCGTGGCGGAGGGCACGTCGGTGCGGCTCGCCGTCGCGGCGAGGCGGGGGCGGATTCCAGGCGCGGCGGCGCTGGTGCTCGGGGTGTCGCGGTGGCTCTACACGTCGTTCCTGCGCCGGGACGTGGCCGTGCTGGACGGCATGCGCTTCAACGTCGCGACGGCGACGGCGGACCCGGTGATGCGCCAACTGCTCGACTTCGCCGTGGGCCTGCCCGAGGACGGGGACGATGCGCGCCGATGACGCCCCGCCGATTCCCGCCGCGCTCAACGCGGGGCTCCTGGTCGTGGCGATGGGCGCGGGGGCGCTGTGCCTGTGGACGGCGTCGCACGCGCAAGCCCTCTGGGTTCGGCCGGTAGCGGCCGGGGTGTTCTCCTACGTGAACAACACGGCGTTCTCGCTGCTGCACGAAGCGACGCACGGGGTGCTGCACCCGTCGCGGCGGCTCAACGACGGGCTGGGCCGGCTGGCGGCGACGTTCTTCCCCACGTCCTTCACGTTGCAGCGCGCCTTCCACCTCACGCATCACCGGTACAACCGCACGGAGCGCGAGCAGTTCGACTACGTGCACCCGGGCGACCACCGCGTCCTCAAGTATGCGCAGTGGTACGTCATCCTGACCGGCGTCTACTGGCTGTTCGTACCGCTGGGGGCGCTGGTGTTCGCGCTCGCGCCGGGCCTGTTGCGGAGGCTGCGAGGTCCGGGCACGCGCTACGGGGAACAGACGGGCGCGGACGCATACCTGGGGCGGCTGGAGGATGCACCGGGGGCGGCCATCCGAGCGGAGGTGCTGGCCATGGTGGCGGTGCAGGCAGGGCTGGCATACGCGCTGGACCTGACGCTCGCGGGGTGGGCCCTCTGCTACGCGGCGTTCGCGGTGAACTGGAGTTCGTTGCAGTACGCGGACCACGCGTGGTCGCCGCTGGACGTGCGCGAAGGAGCATGGGACCTGAAGGTCGCGGCGCCGGTGCGCTGGGTGTTCCTCAACTATCACTACCACCGGGCGCACCACCGGTACCCGCAGGTGCCCTGGCTCTACCTGGGCCGCTACGTGGACGAGGGGGCCGAGCGGCCGTCCTTCCTGCGCATCTGGCTGTCCATGTGGCGAGGCCCCCGTCCGTTCCCGGAGCAGACGAAGTGAGCGCGTCCGCGAAGAAGGGATTGAGCACGAAGGGTCCGCTCTTCGGCTGGCCCACGTCGGAGGAACTGAAGCGCACGGGCGCGATGACGGTCGGCTTCGCGCTGTTCTTCCTCGCGGTGTACGGCGGCGCGAGCTGGGTGACAGGCTTCTATTCCGGCGGCCTGCGGGTGGACCTGCCCTTCGAACAGCACATCCCCTTCATGCCCGGCTGGGCCGCCGTCTACGTCAGCATGGATGTGCTGCTGCTCGTGTCCCTGTTCATCTTCCGGACGTGGAGACAGATGCTCCCCTTCGCACTGGCGTTGTGCGCGGAGACGGTGCTGGGCGCGCTCTGTTTCCTCGTCCTGCCGGTGGAGGTGGCGTGGCCGCCGCGCGCCGTCACCGGAGTCTGGGCCTCCGTCTTCCAGGCCGCGGACACGATGAACCTGGAGCGAAACTATCTGCCATCGCTCCACGTCGCCTTCGCCTGCACGGCGGCACTGGCCTACCGCGAGCGTTCAGGACCGGTGGCGAGCACCGTCTTCACACTCTGGGCGCTGGCCATCGCCGCATCGACCTTGTTCATCCACGAGCACCACCTGGTGGACGTATTCGCGGGAGCCTTGCTCGCCTGGGGCACGTGGCGTGTCGTGGCGCCCAGGGTCCGGAAGGAATCATTCCTCGAAGCAGTGCGGGTGGAAGCCCTCTGCGCGAGGGAGCTGTACCGCTTCGCGCGCAGGCATCCGCGCTACGGGCTCATCGCGCTCGCGCTGTACCAGCAGTCCCTGGGGCGCTGGCGCAAGGCGCGAAGAGCGCGGGTGGGGTTCTGCTTCCTCCAGATGGTGGATGACGTCCTGGATGGAGACCGTCCCGTCGAAGGCGAACCGCTGGACGCCATCGACGCGCTCCTGCGCACGCTGGAGACCGGAGCGCCGGGCCCCGCGACGGAGTTCCACGACACCGCGGTGTCTCTGGGCCAGGTGCTGCTCACGGAGCTGACCGACCCAACGGCCCGCGAGCAGGTGCTGGAGCTGGTGCGCACGATGCGCCGGGACCGGGAGCGGGTGCGCGATGAGCGCTGGTGGGACGCGGCAACGCTCCAGACTCAACTGGTGATCACCTTCCGGCTGTCCGTGAGCCTGATGCTGCACGTCGCGGATGCCCAGGTGCGAGCCGAGGACGCCCCTTCCCTGCTCGCGGCGTTGGGTTGGTGCTCCGTGATGCGCGACCTGAGAGAGGACCTGGCACAGGGGCTCTTCAACGTGCCCGAGCACGTCGCCACGGAGGTGCGCGCCCAGGGACATCGTCCCGAGGACTTCGACTCGCTGCTCACGGCGCAAGCCGGACGGGCCTGGGTGCGCGACGAGTACCAGCGAGCCCGCGCGCTGTTGGACCGCTCCACGAACGAGCTGGCCCACCTGGAAGGCAGACAGGGTGTCGCGCTGCTGCGCCTCTTCCACAGGTCGGTGGAAGCCTTCTGGGCCCGGAAGCTGCCGCGTCGCATGCCCTTCCTGCGCGAAGCGCCGGTGCTCGGAATCTCCTGAGTCCTTCACACGGGGTCGTCCTCCCTGCGCGTGGAGTGAGGCCGCGCGGGACGACGTGGTGCATGCGTTGACGCGAAGCGAGCACAGGCATCTGCTGCACGCATGTCCGACTCCGCTCCTTCCACTTCCGGCGCCCGTCCGGTGGATGTCTCCGAACGGTTGCCGCTCCTGGACGTGCTGCGAGGCTTCGCGCTGTGGGGCGTCTTCGTGTCGAACAGCTTCGCCTGGTTCAGCGGCCGGGTCCTGATGCCCCGGGAGCAGGCCCAGTCACTGGCGGCGCCGCCCTTCGAGGCGGCCGTCACGGCGCTCTACCACTTCTTCGTGAACCAGAAGTTCGTCACGCTGTTCGCCTTCCTCTTCGGGCTGGGGTTCTCCATCCAGTTGACGCGAGCCGAGGCCCGAGGGGCCTCCGTCGTCCCGGTCTATTCACGGCGCCTGCTGGTGCTGCTGGGCATCGGGGTGGTGCACCTCACGGCGCTCTGGGCGGGAGACGTGCTCTCCACCTACGCCCTGCTGGGCTTCGCGTTGCTCCTCTTCCGCGACCGTTCGGACCGGACGCTGCTGGTGTGGGTGGGGCTGTCGGTCGTGGTGGTGCCGTTGCTGGTGCCAGCGCTCCTCCACTTCGGCCCCATCCTGCTGCACGGCGCACAGGCGGCGGCCGACGCGGCGAAGGCCACGGAGGCCATGGAGGCCCAGACGCGGGAGCAGTTGCTGCTGGGACTCCAGAGCGACTCACTGTGGACGACGCAGGCCGCGAACGCGCACTTCCTCCAGTACATGCTGCCCACGTTGAAGCGGCTGCTGTGGATGATCTTCATCCTGGGCCGGTTCCTGCTGGGGCTGCTCGCGGGGCGGCACCTGTTGCTCCAGGACGTGGAGCGCCACCGCGCCTGGCACCGGAGGATGCTGGGCTGGGGGCTGGTGCTGGGCGTGCTGGGAAATGGCGCGGGAGTGGTGGTGCAGCACCTGCGGCTCGCGGGGCTGTTGGACCCGTCGAAAGCCCACTGGATGTTCACGCTGTCCGCGGTCCAGGAGATGGGCTACCTGGGCCTCGCCGCGGCCTACGTGGCCGCCTTCGCCCTGCTCTTCCAGAAGGAGCGCTGGCGCAGGTGGCTGGGCATCCTGGCCCCGGTGGGGCGCATGGCGCTCACCAACTACCTGATGCAGACGGTGGTGAGCCTCTGGCTGTATGACGGCTGGGGGTTGGGCCTCATCGGCAGGCTGCCTCCATCACGTTGCGTGGCGCTGACCCTGCTGGTGTTCGCGCTCCAGATTCCACTGAGCCACGCCTGGCTGTCACGCTTCCGCTTCGGTCCGGCCGAGTGGCTGTGGCGCTCGCTCACCTACGGCAAGCGCCAGCCCATGCGGCTCGCGCTCAAGCCGTCGCCGGCCGGCGTCCCCGACGTCCGATGAAGAACCCCGCGCCGAGCGCGGCGACCGCGACCAGCGCGCCAAAGCCCATGGCGGCGTTCTTCACCTTGGTGAGCAGGGGGTTGTCGAACACGTTGGTGGAGTAGTGGAACGCGGCGATGAGCCACTGGTCGCCCTCCTTCACCAGGGTGCAGGTCCACCGCCCGTTGATGACGAGGTCCGTGCCGTCGTTCAGGATGTAGTGGTCCAGCGACGAACCATACGCGACGCCCGCGTTGCCATACAGGCGCGTGAGCGCATCCACGTCGAACTTCGCGGTGACCTTCTTCACGACGCTGTTCGGGCCACCCAGCATCTCCGCGTAGTACGCGCGGATGGCGTCCTTCCCCACGCGAACGTCGTTGTTCATGGTGGAGAACACGACGTCCGGGTGCAGGTGCGAAAGCAGCCGGTCCAGGTCCTGCTTGTTGAGCGCGTCCTCCATGTCCTGCTTGATGGCGCGCAGCGCCTGATGCGTCGCCTCATCGCCAGAAGCCACGGCCGCCGGAGCCACGGCATCCTGAGCCCCCGAAACAAAGGGGACCGCGACGAACAGCAACGCCAGGAGACCTACGAGCCGGGTGCGCACCATCGAAGCTCCATGAAGGAAGAGGACGGCGCGCATCCTAGGCAGGTCGCCAGAGGTTCGGTAACAACCCCATCGACTCAAGGGTCCGAGTGATGACGCGAGCCTCAAGAAGCGCGGCAGGGGGGCGCGACAGCGTGCATGCGCTGAAGCCAGCAGGATGACACGGAGGGAAGCACCCACCCGGGCCAGCTCCCTCAAAACCTGTCCGACACTCCGCCCCACCTCCACGCCTGGCCCCAAGGCCGCACCCGCTCCGCAGCAGCGCGGCGTCAAACGCGAGCCCCTCAATGGGAGCCACGGACAGAGGCGTCCGCCTGGGCTCGGTTCCCGCAGAACCTGTCCGACAGTCGGACCAAGCAGCGCCTGGAGCCCGAGGCCACGCTGGGCCGACAGGGGCGCGACTTCATGCGTACGCAACCACCAAGGCATGGAACAGACAGTGGCGACCGCCTGGCCCCCGTTCCTTCAAAACCTGTCCGACAGTAGGCCCGCTTCCCACCACAAAGGGCGCGAGACCGTGCTCGACTGGGAATCGCATGATGTCGTGCATGCGGGTCCCAAGGATGGGCCATGAACCAAGGCGCCCGCCCGGGCCTGGTTGCCTCAAAACCTGTCCATCTGTCGGACCGCGTTCCACCGCAAGGGGCGGGGCCGCACTTGACTGGGAGGCACATGATGTCGTGCGTGCGCGGGTCCCAAGGGAAGGCCATGGCCGAGGCACCCGCCCGGGCCGGTTGCCGCAAAACCTGTCCGACTGTCGGACCGCTTTCCGCCGCATGGGCCTGAGGCCGGACAGGACCGGCCGGGTCTCGACGTCACGTGTTCGCGAACGCCAAGGTGGAGCAGGGATAGGGCCCCGCCCGCCCGGGCCCCGTTGCATCAAAACCTGTCCAACTGTCGGGCAAGTTCTCGCCCCATGGACCCGAGGCCGCAACGACCCAGAAGGTGAACGAAGTCGTGCGTGCTCGAACACCAAGGTGCGGCGCGGACAGAGATGCCCACCCGAAGCCGATTGCCTCAAAACCTGTCCGGCAGTCGGACAGGTATCCGCCGCATGGAGCCGAGGCCGGCTGGATCGAGACGCGCGACTTCGTGCGTGCATGAACACCAAGATGGGCGCGGACAGAGGCGCCCGCCCGGGGCCGGTTGCCTCAAAACCTGTCCGACAGTCGGACAGGTTTTCGCCTCCCGCCGCCCGGGGGGCGGGCCCGGCAAGTCCGCGACGCGGAAGGTGGGCCGCACGTCCATGTCAGACCCCTGTGGTGGGATGGCGATGCTGAAACGAGGAGGGGGATGGGGATGGAGCGGCGAGGACTCGTGGCGTACGTGGAAGCGCAAATCGAGCGCGATATCGCGCTGGGACGGCTGCACCCGAGCGGGCAGTTTGGCTCCGAAGCGAAGCTGGCGCGTCGCTATGAGGTATGCCGGGGCACCATCCGCGAGGCGCTGCGTCGGCTGGCGGCGCGGGGGTTGGTGGTGCAGCGCCCCGGGCGAAAGACTCGCGCGGTGGCCCTGGATGAATCGCTGACGCTGGAGAACCTGGGCCTGGCGCTGCATGACGCGCGCTCCCCGCAGGCCCGGTGGCTGCTGGAGGGCTACTTCAGCCTCAAGCGGCAGGTGCTGGTGGAACTGCTGGCCGACTGCTGCGCGAGGGCCTCGGACCGCGACCTGGACCGGCTGGGGAGCTCGTGCTTCCGGATCCAGGACGCGGCGCGCTGGGAGTCGGGGGCAACCTGCGCCCAGGCGGAATTCGAGTTGCTTCGGGAGGCGGCGCGCGTGGCGGAGCGGCCCGGGCATGTCCTCCTCGTCCAGTCCCTGCAACGGGCCTTCATGGGAGGCGCAGCCAAACTGCTGCCGCTTCTGGGCGGAGCCGCGCTGCGCGAGTGGGCCTCCCGTGCGATGGCAGTCCTGCACGAGCGCGACGTGCGGGCGCTTCAGCACGAGCTTCCGGCGCTGATGAAGGCTTGCGATGAGCTTGTGCTGAATGCCTTCTCCCCCGCTCCGCAGGAAACGGTGTACCCCGAGGCCTCGTGCGTCCGGGAGGAGTCTCTCGGCGCTCATGAGCCAGCCACCCCGCAATGCGATGCACTGGAGATACGCCCCAGCACCGAGGCGGGTGCCGTCGGATTACCTACTCCCGCCGTCGCACAGGATGAAGCGCGCGAAGTACAGCCCTGTGGCGAGGCGCGTGGCCCTGGCGACCTGGCTTCATCCGTTGCGGAGGACGAGGCACTCGAGGACCCACGTCACGTGGAGGAGCGGTCGCTGGGAGGACGTGACGAGCGCCCTCCCATCCCTCCTTTCGACGCAATCTCCCCCATAGGAGGTATGGCCAAGCGGAATCCAAACAGCTTGTAGTCATGGACGTCGCCAGTCTGTTCTTACTGCTGGCACGGCCCGGGCTCGACGGGTTGCTGGGGGGATACCGTGGACGCGAATCAACTGCTGGAGCTGGTCAAGCGCTATCAGGACTCCAAGGCCTTCATCTCCAACGAAGAGACCGCCAAGCTGGCCCTGGTGGTCCCCTTCATCCGGCTGCTGGGCTACGACCCCGGTCTTCCCCGGGAGGTTCGCCTCGAATACGCGGCGGACTTCGTCCAGGGCGACGGCAAGAAGCTGCCGGACCGCATGGACTTCGCCATCTTCGACCAGACAGGACAGAAGCCCCTCATCGTCATCGAGACCAAGCCCCTGGGCACGGACCTCAAGTCGCGCGCCCAGCAACTGGCCCGCTACCTCTCCCAGCTCCCGGAGCTCCACTTCGGCATCATCACGGATGGGTGCCACTACCTGTTCTTCGGAGACCTGGAGAACCCCAACGTCATGGACCCGGAGCCCTTCTTCACGTTCTCCCTGGAGGACACGAAGTCGGACTGGGCCAAGGTCGCGAAGTTCCTCTCCAAGTTCAGCCGCGAAGCCTTCAACGCCACGACGCTCATCACCGACGCGGAGAACAGCCGCTACCGCCAGGGGATGATCGACAAGCTGTCCGCCGCCCTCAAATCCCCCGGCGAGCACGAGGGCTTCCTCAAGTGGCTCACCGAGGACATCTACAAGGGGAAGCGGACAACCGCCGTGATGGAGCGCCTCGCGGAGGTCGCGAAGGAGGCCATCGAGCCCACCCTCCTCCGCGTCATGGGCGATGACTTCCTCGACAAGCTCAAGGAGCGCATCCAGCGCCTGAACGAAGGCACCGAGGCGTCCGCCTCCAAGGACGGGCCCAACGTGGTGAAGGCGGACAGCGCGAAGCCTTTCGACACGGAGCCCCGTGCCCCGGGTGACGACAAGGCCCGCGTCGCCGTGGAGACCACCGAGGAGGAGTTGGCCTTCTTCGGCGTCGTCCGGGACATCTGCACCAAGAACGGCCACGCGGCGGAGGACGTCCTCTACCGGGACACCTCGAACTACTTCAACGTGTCCTACAAGAAGCCCACCAAGTGGTTCGTGCGCTTCTTCGGCAATGGCAAGCGCAAGTGCATCGCCACCTGGGTCCCGGTCGAGGAGGCGAAGACGCTCGCCGCGGGGTTCGAGGTCGAAGCGTCCCCCTCGGCGTTCGGCATCAGCCGGGTCTACATCCAGACGATTCCTGAGGTGTGGGCGCTCAAGGCCCTGGTCGCCCGGAGCCTGGAGCTGTCCCTCACCGCCAAGGAGGAGGCGCCCGCGGAGCCCACCCTCAAGCTGGCAGTGGCTTCACCGTGAGCCCCTTGGACGCGAGGAACTCCGGGTTGAACACCTTGGAGGCGTAGCGGCTGCCGTGGTCGCACAGGAACGTGACGATGCGCAGCCCCTGCCCCTGGTGCTTGCGCGCCACCTCCCAGGCGGCCCGCACGTTCAGGGCCGCGGAGGTGCCCACCACCAGCGCGTCCTCGCGCGCCAGGTGGTAGAGCATCTCCAGCATGTCCTGGTCCTCCAGGCGCATCGCTTCATCCACGCGCGCCTGCCGGAAGTTCTCCGTCAGCCGCATGATGCCAATGCCTTCCGTGATGGAGCTCCCCGCCGTCTCCATCTTCCCCGCGCGCACCTGGCAGTAGAGCCCCGACCCCGGCGGATCCACCAACACCACTCGCAGGGCCGGGTTCTTCTCCTTCAGGTAGCGGCTCGTGCCAGACAGCGTGCCGCCGCTGCCCACCGACGCCACCAGCACGTCCACCCGGCCCTCCGCCTGCTCCCAGATCTCCGGCCCCGTCGTCTCGTAGTGGAAGTCGCCGTTCGCCGTGTTCTCGAACTGGTTCATCCACGCCCAGCCGTTCGCCTCCGCCAGCACGCGCGCCTGGTGGAAGAAATGCGAGGGATTGGAGAACGGCACCGCCGGCACCCGCCGCACCTCCACGCCCATCGCCTCCAGGTACTCGTATTTCTCGCGCGCCTGGTTGTCCGGCATCGTCACCACCACGCGGTAGCCGCGCTCGCGGCCCAGCAGGCCCAGGCCGATGCCGGTGTTGCCCGCGGTGCCCTCGACGAGGGTTCCGCCCGGCTTCAACTGCCCCGTCGCCTCCGCGCGTTGGATCATCCCCTTCGCGGCCCGGTCCTTGATGCTGCCGCCCGGGTTCATGAACTCCGCCTTGGCGACGATGTCACAGCCCGTCCGGCGGCTGAGCGAGCCGATGCGCAACAGCGGCGTGTTCCCCACCGCGTCCCAGAGCGAACCCATTCGTGGTGCCATGTCCGTCCTCCCCCAGCTACAGCTTGCGCATCCGCACGCGGCGGACCTTGTGGTCGCTGCCCTTCACCAGGATGAGCCTCGCCCGTGAGCGCGTGGGCGCGATGTTCTCCGCCAGGTTGGGCCCGTTGATCTCCGCCCACACCGACGCGGCCCGGGCAATCGCCTGGTCGCGCGTCAACTCGGAGAAGCGCCGGAAGAAGGAGCGCTCATCCCGGAACGCCGTCTCCCACAGGCGCAGGAAGCGCTCCACGTACCAGTGGCGGATGTCCGTCTCGCTCGCGTCCACGTAGATGGAGAAGTCGAAGAAGTCGGACAGGAACGTCTGCGGCAGCCGCCCGCCCTCCACCGGCCCCGTCTGCAGGACGTTGAGCCCCTCCAGGATGAGGATGTCCGGCTGCCGGATGGACTGCGCCTCCTCCGGCACGATGTCGTAGACGAGGTGCGAGTACACCGGCGCCGTCACCTCCTCGCGCCCCGCCTTCAGCTCCGCCAGGAAGCGCACCAGCGCGCGCCGGTCGTAGCTCTCCGGAAAGCCCTTGCGGTTCATGATGCCCCGCTCGGTCAGCACCCGGTTGGGGTGCAGGAAGCCGTCCGTCGTCACCAGCGCCACGCGCGGATGATCCGGCCAGCGCGCCAGGAGCGCCTGGAGGATGCGCGCCGTCGTGCTCTTGCCCACCGCCACGCTGCCCGCGATGGCGATGATGAACGGCACCTTGCGCACCGAATAGCCCAGGAACGCCTGCTGCGCCGCCCAGAGCGACTGCGCTGACGCCACCTGCAGGTGCAGCAACCGCGACAGCGGCAGGTAGACGTCCTCCACCTCCTGGAGGTCCAGCCGGTCCCCCAGCCCCCGCAGCTTCTCCACCTCCTCCGCCGTCAACGTCAGCGGCGTGGAGGCCCGGAGCTCGCGCCACGCGTCGCGGTCCAAGTCGACGTACATCGATGCGGCGCGGGGTCTGGTCACGGACATGCCGCCAAGCATGAACCAGACCTTCCCGGGTCCGGCAAGTGAAGGCGACAACAGGTCTTCCCCGTTATTCTTGACATCAAGACTTTCCCGCCTCCAACGTGCCCGTCCGCTTCCGGGGCCCGTCCGACGGACGCGGGGGCACGCCGCCCTCCCGGAGCCCGTCCCCCCAAGGTCCCTGCGTGTCCACGCTCCGCGCTCCCGCCCTCCTCGCCGCCACGGGCCTGCTGCTCGCCGCGCCCCGCGCTCACGCCCGGGCCGAGGAGCCCGCATCCCCGCCTGCCTCCGAGCCCACCACGGCGGCGCGACCGCCGATCATCCGCATCTCCGAGGAGGGCTTCACGCTTTCGTCCGCGGACGAGGCCTTCGTGCTCAAGCCGCGCGGCCAGCTCCAGGGCGACGGGCGCTTCTTCCTGGCGGACACGGACCGCACCGGCACCAACACGTTCCTCGTCCGGCGCATGCGCCCCATCCTGGACGGGACGCTCTTCGGCTTCATCGACTTCCGCCTCATGCCGGACTTCGGCGTCGGGCAGTCCATCATCCAGGACGCGTTCATCGACTTCCGCCCGGGGGAATGGGTGCGCCTGCGCGCGGGCCGGTTCAAGACGCCGTTCGGCCTGGAGCTGCTCCAGTCCGACATGGACAACCCCTTCATCGAGCGCTCGCTCACGGTGGACCTGGTCCCCAACCGCGACGAGGGCCTGGAGCTGCACGGCGAGGGTGAGGGCGGCCGGTGGCAGTACTCGCTGGCGGTGGTGAATGGAGACCCCGACGGCGCCAGCACCGACGCCAACATCGACGACAGCTTCGACCTGGCCGCCCGCGTCTTCGCCCTGCCCTTCAAGGGCCGCGCGCCGTCCTTCCTCCAGGGGCTGGGCCTGGGCATCGCGGTGACGCGCGGCCTCCAGTTCGGCACCGCCACCAACACCGGGCTCGCGCCCTTTCGCAGCACGGGCCAGCAGGTCATCTTCAGCTACCTCGGCAACGCGGACACCGGCGAGTTGGTGACGGCCCACGGCCAGCACCTGCGGCTCACGCCCCAGGGCCACTTCTACTGGGGGTCCTTCGGCCTCCTCTCGGAGTACGTGCGCTCGTCACAGGAGGTGCGGACCGCGGACGCGCGCGCCCGGCTGCACCACCACGCGTGGCAGACGGCGGTGTCGTGGGTGTTCGGGGGGAAGGCGTCCTTCGAGGGCGCGCGGCCGGCGAGGCCCTTCGACCCGAAGACGCTCGCGGGCGGCGCGCTGGAGGTGGCGGCGCGCTACCACGCGCTGGACCTGGACGACGCCGCCTTCCCCCGCTTCGCCAACCCCGCGCGCTCGGTGAGCGAGGCGAAGGGCTTCGGCGTCGCCACGACGTTCGCCCTCAACCGGCGCGTGCGCTTCGCCCTGAACTTCCACCGCACGAACTACGTGGGCGGCGCCCCGGACGGCGGCGACCGCGCCCCCGAGAACGCCCTCCTGTCCCGCTGCCAGCTCACGTTCTGAGCCTCGGCCCGCGAGCCGCGGGCCTGCCGGTGACGCCGGATGTCATCCGGCTTCGTCCTGGTGCGTCTTGATGCGCCCGCGTCAGGTGCACGACGCTCCCGCCGCCCGCGACAGGTGGCCCTTGCCCGGGGGCCGCACCCGCGGACTCCGCCGAGAGGACGCATGCCCGCGAACGAGTTCCCGCCGCGCCCCACGTCTGTCCGCCCCCTTTCCCTGTCGAAGGCGCTCACGCGCGTTGCGCTGCTCGCCCTGCTGGGCCTGGGCGCGCCCGTGGCCGCGCAGCAGCCCCAGCCGCCCGTCACGGAGGACGTGCCGCTGCCGGTGCAGCCGCCCCTGCCCGACCGGCGCGTCTACTTCACCACCCTCAACGTGGTCCGCTACAACCCGCTGGGGCTCGAGTCGCAGAACCGGCTCATCTACCAGAAGCGCCTCTTCGACAGCCCCTCGCTGCTGCTGCGCGACACGTACGCCAGCGCCGGCGCGAGCCTCAAGCTGAGCCCCGCCTTCTTCAAGCTGGGGCCCACGGTGGAGCTGCAGCCGCTGGCCATCCTCAACCTCCGCGCCGGCTACGAGTACGTCCAGTTCTTCGGCACCTTCGGCAGCGTCCAGTCGTACCCGGACTCCTTCCAGCGCTACGACGACGACCTGCGCAGCGCGACCAACGACGCCGCCTACGGCACCTCCGGGCACCACTTCTTCGTGGAGCCCATGCTCCAGGCGAAGGTGAAGTCCGTGGCGCTGCGCACGAAGCTGGCCATCGAGTACTGGAACGTGTCGCTGCGCGACGGCGGCACCCGCGGCACGTTCTACGATCCGACGCTGGACACGCTGGTGCCCGGCAAGGGCTGGGTGCTCGCCAACGACACGGACCTCCTCTGGCTGGCCGGACAGTGGACGCTGGGCGCCCGGCTCTCCGCGGTGTGGCCCCGCTACGACGAGGACGCGAACGCGGTGGAGCCGCTGCCCGGCCGCAGCCTGCCCACCAACGAGCACATCCGCGTGGGCCCGCTCGTCGCGTATGCCTTTGACACCCGGCCGGGCGGCCTCATGAGCAAGCCCACCGTGCTGCTCATCGCCGGGTGGTACCTCAAGCATGAGAACCGGGTGAACGCCATGCCGTACCTGCTGGGCGGCTTCTCCTTCACCACGGAGCTGCTCTCCGGCCGCTGAGACACGGCGGCCCGGACCGTCCAGCCGTCAAACCCAGCCCGCCCCCCGGGTGCAGTGTCCCCGGGGCCGGAGCGTTCCTACCTCGCACGGGCTGTCTGCCATTGCGGACGGCGGGAGCGAGCATGGGTTCGATGCGGATGATTCGAGGCGGGCGCCTGCTCTGGGGCGTCGTGGCGGTGCTGGCGCTCGCGCGGTGCGCTCCTCCGGAGACGGCCGGGCCACCCCCGCGGCCGATGACGCAGCGCCAGGAGGCCGGTGCCGCGTGGAACGACTTCGCCTGGGTGAAGCACCTGGGCTCCAGCCGGCTCGACGAGGCCCACGCGGTGGCCTTCGACCGCGACGGCAACATCCTCGCGCTGTTCCTCTACCAGGGCAGCGTGGACCTGGGCGCGGGCCCCGTCGGCTCCGGGAACCCCGACAGCTTTGGCTTCGCGGTGGCGAAGTACACGACGGCCGGCGCGCTCCTGTGGACCCGCGCCTACGAGGGCGTGCTGCCCCCTGGCGGACAGAACTTCGTCAACGCGGTGGCGCTCACGGTGGACCGGGAGCGCCACGTCCTCGTCGCGGGGACGTCGAACGAGGCCATCGACCTGGGCGCGGGGCTCCAGCCGCCGGGGGCCTTCCTGCTGAAGCTGAGCAAGACGGGGCAGTTCCAGTGGGCCCGGCACTTCACGGGCAACATCTCACCCCGGGACCTGGTCACCGACTCGCAGGACGGCATCGCCATGTCGGGCACCGCCTTCCGCACGGTGGACTTCGGCCTGGGGCCCAACTCCTCGCAGGTGACGGACGTCGAGACCGCCTTCCTCACGAAGTTCAACGCCACCGGCGCGGCGCAGTGGACCTTCCGCGAGCAGCTCATCCTGAGCGTCGGCGCCAGCGTCGCGGTGGATGAGGCGGACGCCTTCTACGTCGCGGGCATCCTGTACCCCGACCCGCAGGTCTGGAAGGTGTCCCCCTCGGGCACGGTGGAGTGGGCCCGGTCGCTGGTGGGCGCGTCGGGCGGAGCCGCCAGCATCGCCGTGCACGGCAACCGCGTGGTGGTGGGCGGCCAGTTCAGCAGCGCCTTCACGTTCCGGGGCCGGACCGTCACGCCCCCGGTCCCGGGCGCGGGCTTCCTCGCCGCGTGGACCCGGGCCGGCGAGGAGCGCTGGGCCCGCGCCTACCCGCAGGCCGTCAGCGCGGTCGCCGTGGCGGAGGACGACGCCGTCGTCGTGGGCGGCGCCTCCATCGAGCCGGACTCCGCCTCCGGCTACACGCTCTTCACCGCGAGGCTGGAGCGCATCGAGGGGCACCCGCAGTGGCGGCACACGTACAGCTCGACCGGGCGCCCGTTCTTCACGGACGTGGCGGTGAACAAGCAGGGCGCGTTCGTGGGGATCGGCTACTTCTCCGGCACCCTCCACCTTGGAGGAAGGAGCCTGGTCTCGCGCGGCCTCACCGACGACTTCCTCTTCAAGGGGTCCACGGCGCCCTGAGCGTCACCCGAAGCCCTGGGCGCGCAGCACCGCGCCCAGCGGCACGGAGCCCGCGCGGTACACGTCGAACCACCGCGCGGCCTCCTCCGGCGTGGGCTGCGTCCACCGCCAGCCGCCCCGTCCAGGGCCCGCCTCGCAGCGGATCAACGACGCGCGCAGTTGCTCCGCGTGGGCGAACTCCAGTTGCTCCAGCAGCAGCGGGTTCTGGCTGGTGACGAAGGCCTGCCGCGCCCCCATGTCCCGCACGCACGCGCGCACCAGGTCCGGATGCAGGCCGTCCGCCAGCTCGTCCGCGATGACGAAGGCCTCGTGCACGTCCAGGTAGTAGAGGAAGGACAGCAGCCGCTTCTGTCCATGGCCCAGTTGCTCCTGCGCCACCGGCGTGCCGTCCGGACGCACGAACGCGAAGCGGAAGCCGCTGAAGCCCAGCCGCCCGCCCTGGGACAACGGCGTGGTCTCCGTCACGTCCACCGTGAGCGTGCCGGAGGCGAACCCCGCCAGCGTCACGAAGCGCGCGAGGAAGCCCTGGGGCAGCGCGTCGTGGCGCAGGAGCAGCGACGGGGGCACGGGCTCGCGCTCCACCTGCTCGCGCAGCCAGCCCGGCATCCACGTGGGCAGCGCCATGAGCCCCAGCGGGAACAGCTCCTCACCGCGCTGCTCCATCGCGTAGCGGATGGCGCCGATGCGCTCGAACATGCCCAGCGCCTCGTCGAAGCGCGGCGGCGCCAGCAGGAACGTCTCCCGGAGCAGGTCCTTCAGCCGGTCCTTCACGCCGCGCTCCAGGTACTGCGCGGCCATGAAGAGCAGCGTCCACACGGACCGGTCCAACACCGACCAGTGCATGCGCTTGGAGAAGCCGGCCGCGCCCGCGACCTCACACGCGAAGCCCGTGGCGCTGGCGCGCATGACGAGCCTCGCGTCCTCCGCCGCGTCCCACCGCACCGTCGCCACGATGGAGGGCATCAGCCCATGCGCCAGCGCCGCCGGCGGCAGCGCCAACGCGGCGCCAGGGCCACCCTCCCCGGCGGTGGCGGGCAGGGCCGCGGGAGGCTCGTTGCGCACGGCCACGTCCACCGTGAGCGCGTCGAAGCGCAGCGCGTAGTCCAGCGCGAACGGCTCCCGCAGGAGCCCGGAGAAGTCCGAGCACAGCACCGCGGACACCAGCTCCAGCAGCGTCGTGCGCCCGCTGCCCGTCGCGCCCACCACCACGTTCAGGGCAGGGCCGAACGTCAGCACCGTGTCCGGCGCGAGCCCTCGGTAGTGGTGGACGTGCAGGCGGGTCAGCTTCATGGCGTCCGGCCCTCCCCTTGCCTTGGACGGCCGTCAGCGTAGGCCCTTCGCCAACTGATGCGCGAGCCGGTGGAGCAGCTCCGTGTTCTCCGCCTCCGCCGCCTTCAGCTTGGGCAGTTGCGCCTTCAAGGCCTCCAGGTCCTTGCCCCGCGCCGCCAGGTCCTGCGCGCCCAGTTCCAGCCAGCGCCCCAGCTCCCGCGCCGTCAGCTCCAGGTGGAACTGGAAGCCGTAGGAGCGCCCCAGGCGGAAGGCCTGCTGCGTGTACCGGTCCGTGGACGCGAGCAGCGTCGCGCCGGGCACCGGCGTGTACGTGTCCCCGTGCCAGTGCGCCACCGCGGTGCGCGGCTTCACGCCCGCCACCACCGGGTCCTTCAGCGCGTCCTGCGTCCAGCGCACCGGCCCCACGCCCACCTCGAAGCCGTTCTTCCCCGGCGACACCGTCGCCCCCGACGCCGCCGCCAGGAGCTGCGCACCCAGGCACACGCCCACGCACGCGCGGTCATTCGCCAGCCGCTCTCCCAGCAAGGCCAGCTCTTCATTCAGGAACGGATGGGCGTCCGCCTCGTACACGCCCATGGGCCCGCCCATCACCACCACCAGCGGCGCGTCCACGTCCTCGCGCTTCACCGTCCGGAAGCGCCGCACCAGCGTGAAGCCCGCCGCCTCCAGCGCCGGCCCCAAGAGGCCCGGCCCCTCGTGCTCCTCGTGCTCGAACACCACCGCGCGCATCGTCCGCCACCCCTTCCCCGGGTCCGGGTTGGTGCCACAGGCCATCCCTGCCGCGTGAAGACTAACGCTCCAGGACACGGTTGGCCGCGACGCGGCGCGAACCGGGATAGCCGGCAGGCATTTATTTCACAGTATTTCGTGCCATCATCAGCGGGCCCGGTTTCCCCTATAAGCATGCCGACCCGGGCATTCCCCCCTGGGCGTTTTTCCGTCGCGTCGTTTCCGAAAGGAAGTTCCTCGTGAGCAAGAGCCTTCGCGGTTTCAAGTGGCTGATGGGCACGGTGGTCGGCGTCTCCCTGCTGAGCGGTTGCGGCGCTCCTCCGGCGGAGGGTGAGCCCACCCCGACCGAGGCCACGGAGCAGGCCCAGGGCGCCCTGACGGCGCGGGTCTCCGTTGGCAAGGCCTCCATGGCCGCCAGCGAGCGCGTGACGGTGGAGGTGACGCTGACGAACACCTCCTCCGCGCCGGTGAGCCTCTACAAGTGGGACGCGCCGGGCGAGGGCCTCAACGAGGGCCGCCTGTCGGTGTCCCGCGACGGCCAGCCGGTGGAGTACACCGGCGCGCACTTCAAGCGCGTGCAGGGCCGCGCCGAGGACCTCATCACCCTGGCCCCCGGCCAGAGCATCTCCGGCCCGGTCGCCGTGTCGGACGCGTATGACCTGTCCGTCTCCGGCACGTACACCATCCGCTACGAGCTGGAGGCGCGCGAGGGCGTGGCGGCGCTGTCGTCCAACTCGGTCAGCCTCTTCATCGAGGGCCGCCGCAACAGCCGCGAGGAGGCCGAGGCGATGCGCCAGGTGACGGCGCAGGGCCTGTCCTACTCCGGCGCGTGCACCAGCACCGAGCAGAGCGCCATCGCGTCCGCGTTCAGCGGCGCGCAGACCTACTCCAACAACGCGTACAGCTACCTGAGCGGGACGCCGTCCGCGACCAGCCGCTTCACCACCTGGTTCGGCACGTACTCGACCACCAACTGGAACACCATCAAGACGCACTTCAGCAGCATCAAGAACGCGTTCGCGTCCGCCGCCGTCGTCGTGGACTGCAGTTGCAACGAGAGCGGGACGTACGCGTACGTGTACCCGTCCTCGCCGTACAAGATCTACGTGTGCGGCGCCTTCTGGAGCGCGCCCACCACGGGCACGGACTCCAAGGCCGGCACGCTGGTCCACGAGATGAGCCACTTCACCGTCGTGGCCGGCACGGACGACTGGGCCTACGGCCAGACGGCCGCGAAGAACCTGGCCAAGTCCAACCCGACGCGCGCGCGCGACAACGCGGACAGCCACGAATACTTCGCGGAGAACAACCCCTCGCTGCCGTAAGGTGACGCGGGTCCGTTGACTTCGGGGCGCGGGCCGCATGGGCTCGCGCCCCTTTTTTCTTTTCGCCGTACCCGACACAAGGAGCGTCACGTCATGGGGCTGGGACGAAGAAACCTCGCATGGCTCGCGGTGCTGAGCGCCGCCGGCGTCACCGCCTGTACGCCGAAGCCCGCGGAAGCGCCCGCGCAACCGCAGGCCCCCGTCGCCGCGACGCCGCCGCCCGCGCCGCCCCCCGCCGCCGAGCCCGCGAAGGAGCCCACCGCCGTGACGACCCCGAAGCTGGAGTGCGCCCTCAGCGTCCCCCCGAAGGCGAAGCCGGGCGAGCCCATCGAAGTCCTCTTCAAGCTCACCAACCGCTCGGAGTCCCCCGTCTGGGTGCTCAAGTGGCAGACGCCGCTGGAGGGCATCCTGGGCACCGTGTTCGAGGTGACCCGCGACGGCGAGGAGGTCCCGTACCAGGGCCCCATGGTGAAGCGCGCCGCACCGAACGCGGACAGCTACACGGCCATCGCCCCGGGGGCGAGCGTGGAGAACACCGTGGAGGTGACGCAGGCCTGGGACTTCAAGAAGCCGGGCACCTACCGCATCACCTTCCGCGACGCGCTGATGGACGTGGCCACGCGCAAGGAGGACGTCCCCCGGCCGGGCGGCGCCTACCAGTCCACCCCCGTGACGTGCGCCCCGGTGGACGTCACCGTCGCCGCGCGCTGATGGGTGCCGTGAGGCGGTAGGGGGCGCTTCCAGGATTTCCCCGGAAGCAGGAGGGGCATGCGGGCACGCTCCCCCTCCTCAGCCGGGCCCGGGCGCGATACACCTGGGCCCACCATGGCGGACACCCCCACGATGAACATCCCGACGGTCGACCTCTTGGACCTGGCGTCGGGTGAACCGGCGCGCCTGGAGCGCGCGGCGGCGGCCCTGCGCGAGGCCTTCGGCGTCTTCGGCCTCGTGTTCGTGAAGAACCACGGCGTGGACGCGCCGGCGCTGGAGCGCTTCTACGACGCGTTCTCCGCCTTCGTGGCCCGCCCGGACGCGCAGAAGCGCCCCCTGGGCCGCGCGGACCTCTGGTACCAGCGCGGCTGGACGCCTCCCAACACGGAGGTCGCTGTCGCCAGCAACGGGCAGCCGGACTTCAAGGAGTGCTACTTCGCGGCGCCCACGCCCACGGACCCGCAGTCCGCCATGGAGTTCCCGGAGCTGTACCCGGAGAACATCTGGCCGGACGACGCGCCGCCCTTCTTCCAGGAGGGCCTGCTCACCCTGGGCACCGCGCTGCACGAGGCCGGCCTCAAGCTCTTGCGCGGCGCCGCCCTGGCGCTGAACCTGCCAGAGGCCACCTTCACCGCCGCGTGCGAGCGGGCGCCCCACGTCACGCGCGCGCTCCAGTACCTGCCGCTGGGCCCCACCCAGGTGAACACCGGCATCCTCTGGGGCGAGGAGCACACCGACTTCAACCTGCTGACGCTGCTGCCCGGAGGCCGGTTCCTGGACCCGGCGGGCCGCCCCGCGGCGAAGCCGGATGACCAGAGCGGCCTGTACCTGCGCACCCGCGCGGCGCCGGACGCGCCCAACGGCCACATGGTGCGCGGCACCGCGCCCGCGGGCTGCATCGTGGCGCAGGTGGGCCAGCAGTTGGAGATCCTCACCGGCGGCACGTTCCTGGCCACGCCGCACGTCATCACCGCGCCGGGAGTGCCGGGGTGGCAGCGCCAGTCCGCCGCGCACTTCATGCACGTGCACACCAGCCAGGTGCTCTTCCCGCTGCCCGGCTTCCGCACGCCGGAGGCGGTGGCCAACTACGCGCCGCCGGTGCTCGCGGGCACGTACGACATCAAGACGCTGGTGGACATCGGGCTGGCGCCGCCCGCCGCGCTCGACAAGCTGGGCTACCGCCACTACGACCGGCTGAACCGGATGCGCGCGACCTCATAAGCCGCGCCGGGGCCCGGGCGCCCCTTGCCGCTGGCGGTGGGGGACGGGCTGCGTTACAGCGCAGCCACCTCCATGGCCACCCCCTCCGTCCTCGCCACGTCCGTCTTCCGTCACCGCGACTTCCGGCTGTACCAGGTGGCCCGCCTGTGCGCGGTGCTCGCGGCGCAGATCGAGTCGGTGGCCATCGGCTGGCAGGTGTACGAGCTCACCGGGAGCGCGCTCGCGCTGGGCTACACGGGCCTGGCCCAGTTCGTCCCCTTCCTCGCCTTCAGCCTGCTGGGCGGGCAGGTGGCGGACCGCTACGACCGCCGGCGCATCCTGGCCCTGTGCCAGGGCGTGATGCTGGTGTGCAGCCTGCTGCTGCTGTCCTTCACGCTGGGCCACATCGAGGACGTGCGCTTCGTCTACGGGGTGCTGGTGCTGTTCGGCACCGCGAGGGCCTTCTACGCGCCCGCGGGCTCCGCGCTCACGCCCTACCTGGTGCCGCCGGAGGAGCTGACGCGCGCGGTGGCGGTGAACTCCACCACGTGGCAGGTGGCCACCATCGCCGGCCCCGCCGTGGGCGGCCTGCTCTACGGGTGGCTGGGCGGCAAGGGCGTCTACATCACGTCCGCGTCGCTGTGCGCGCTCACGGTGGTGTGGATCCTCTCGCTCCAGGTGCGCACCGGCAGCGCGTCGCGCGAGCCCATCTCCTTGACGACGCTCGTCGCGGGGCTGCGCTTCGTGCGCCAGAAGCGGCTGCTCTTGGGCAGCCTCACCCTGGACCTGTTCGCGGTGCTGCTGGGCGGCGCGGTGGCGCTGTTGCCCATCTACGCGCGCGACGTGCTGCACACCGGCCCGTGGGGCCTGGGGCTGCTGCGCAGCGCTCCGGCCGCGGGCGCGGCGGTGGTGGCGGTGCTGCTCGCGTTCCGTCCGCTGGGCGGCCACGCCGGGTGGAAGATGTTCGGCGCGGTGGCGGTGTTCGGCGCGGCCACGCTGGTGTTCGGCCTGAGCACGTCCCTGCCCCTGTCGCTCGCGGCGCTGGCCATTGGCGGAGCGGCGGACATGGTGAGCGTGGTGGTGCGCCACACGCTGGAGCTGGTCTCCACGCCGGACGACATGCGCGGCCGCGTGGGCGCGGTGAACATGATGTGCATCGGCGCCTCCAACGAGCTGGGCGAGTTCCGCGCGGGCTCGCTCGCCGAGGCCCTGGGCGCCGTGCACGCGGTGGTGATTGGCGCCGTGGGCACGCTCGTCGTCGTGGGCCTCTGGGCCTGGCTCTTCCCGGAGCTGCGCGACGTGGACCGGCTGGAGTCCGCCGCCCACCGCCCGCCCCGCCCGGAACAGGACGCCACCGAGTCCGCGCCCTCCGTCTGAGGCCGCCCGGGCGCCGGGTGAAGGCCGTGCCCCGCGGCGGCTTGACGCCGGGTGAGGGGGCTGTTGCCTGGAGGGCCACCGGCCGACGGGGCTTGTAGCCGGGAAGGACACAACCGGGGCGCGCCCGCCCCCACCTCCCGAGGAGGGTCGCCGGTGGTATGGTCCGTGCTTGGACTCACGTCCCATGGCGTACTACTTCCACGTGCTGGCACTCTGCGTAGGGGCCGCGATGTGCCTCGTGTTCGGCCGGGCGCTCATCGAGCCTGAGGCGCCCGCCCCCGCCCGCGTCAGCCCTCCGCCGGAGTCGAGCGCGCCCCGGGTGGTCCGCGCGGAGGCCAGCCACCCCCCTCGCAAGTAGGGCCCCACGAGCGGGCGCTCCCGCGCGATGATGCGCGCCTGACCGTGAGCGCGACCGGCTCCCTCCTCCTGCTCCTGCTCCTCTGGGCGGTGCCCCTCGTGGGGGTGCTGTCCATCGTCGTCTCCACGCTTCGCACCGGCGCGCCGCCCATGCCCAGCTCGCCCCGGGTGCGGCGGGCGCTCCTGGCCATGCTCCCGGGGGACACCCGGGGCACGGTGCTGGACCTGGGCTCGGGCTGGGGCGACGTGGCCTTCAGCCTGGCGGACCACTGCCCCCAGGCGCGCGTCGTCGCGTACGAGCTGTCCTGGCTGCCCTGGCTCTTCAGCCGGCTGCGCCAGCGGCTCTCCCCCCGCGCGAACCTCACGCTCGTCCGCGGGGACTTCTTCGCCGCGTCCTTCCAGGACGCAACCTGCGTCGTCTGCTACCTGTCCCCGGGCATCATGACGCGCCTGGCGCCCCGCTTCGCGGCCGAGCTGCCGCCAGGGGCCCGCATCCTGAGCCACACCTTCGGGCTCCGGGGTTGGAAGCCGGTGCGCTTCGTGAGGCTCCAGGACCTGTACCGCACGCCTGTCTACCTCTACGAAGTGCCGCCAATGCCCGCCGCCCCGTGAGTAGAGTCCCCCGCCGTCCACCCCTTCTCGAAGAGACCCTCCCGCGATGAGTGACTTCCAGTTCCAGGACATGCTGCCGCTTGGCAAGGACGAGACGCCCTACCGCCTGCTCACGAAGGAGGGCGTCTCCACGTTCGAGGCCGGCGGACGCAGCTTCCTCCAGGTGGAGCCGGAGGCGCTCACGCTGCTCACCCGCGAGGCCATGCGGGACATCTCGCACCTGCTGCGCCCGGGTCACCTGCAGCAGCTCAACAACATCCTCAAGGACCCGGAGGCGTCGTCCAACGACCGGTTCGTGGCGCTGGAGCTGCTCAAGAACGCGAACATCGCCGCGGGCGGCGTGCTGCCCTCCTGCCAGGACACCGGCACCGCCATCGTGATGGGCAAGAAGGGCCAGTACGTCCTCACCCGAGGCGGCGACGAGGCGGCCATCTCCCGGGGCGTGTTCGACACGTACCTCACGTCCAACCTGCGCTACTCGCAGATGGCGCCGCTGGACATGTACAAGGAGGTCAACACGGGCAACAACCTGCCCGCGCAGATCGAGCTCTACGCGACCGACGGCGACGCCTACAAGTTCCTCTTCATGGCCAAGGGCGGCGGCTCCGCGAACAAGAGCTACCTCTTCCAGGAGACGAAGGCCGTCCTCAACCCGCAGAGCCTGCTGGCGTTCCTGGAGCAGAAGATCCGCTCGCTGGGCACCGCCGCGTGCCCGCCGTACCACCTGGCCATCGTGGTGGGCGGCACGTCCGCGGAGTTCGCGCTGAAGACGGCGAAGTACGCCTCCGCGCGCTATCTGGATTCGCTGCCCACCAGCGGCAACGCGCTGGGCCGGGGCTTCCGCGACGTGGAGCTGGAGCAGGAGGTGCTCAAGCTCACCCAGCGCACCGGCATTGGCGCGCAGTTCGGCGGCAAGTACTTCTGCCACGACGTGCGCGTCATCCGCCTGCCCCGCCACGGCGCGTCCTGCCCGGTGGCCATCGCCGTGTCGTGCTCCGCGGACCGCCAGGCGCTGGGGAAGATTACGCGCGACGGCGTCTTCCTGGAGGCGCTGGAGACGGACCCCGCGAAGTACCTGCCGGAGACGACGGACACGGACCTGTCCGGCGACGTGGTGAAGCTGGACCTGAACCGCCCCATGAGCGACCTGCGCGCGGAGCTGTCGCGCTACCCCATCAAGACGCGCCTGTCCCTGTCCGGCTCGCTGGTGGTGGCGCGCGACATCGCGCACGCGAAGATCAAGGAGCGGCTGGACCGGGGCGAGGGCATGCCCCAGTACCTCAAGGACCACATGGTCTACTACGCGGGCCCGGCGAAGACGCCGGAGGGCTACGCGTCCGGCTCCTTCGGCCCCACCACCGCGGGCCGCATGGACGCGTACGTGGATCAGTTCCAGGCGGAGGGCGGCAGCTTCGTGATGCTGGCCAAGGGCAACCGCTCCCCGGCCGTCACGGAGGCCTGCAAGAAGCACGGCGGCTTCTACCTGGGCTCCATCGGCGGCCCGGCCGCGCGCCTGGCGCAGGACTGCATCAAGAAGGTGGAGGTGCTGGAGTACGCCGAGCTGGGCATGGAGGCCGTGTGGAAGATCGACGTGGTCGACTTCCCGGCCTTCATCGTCGTGGATGACAAGGGCAACGACTTCTTCGCGAACATCAACAAGCCGTCCGCGAAGAAGTAGGCCGAAGCGCTCAGCTTCCGGCGCGCGCTCTCACTCGAACTCGAGCGCGCGCTGGAAGTCCGCCGGGTTGGAGGCCGCGCTCTGCGCCGTCTCCAGCGTGATGTCGCCCGCGCGGTACAACTGCGTCAGGTGCTGATCGAAGGACTGCATGCCGAACATGTCGCGGCCCTTCTCGATGACGTCCTTCAGCTCCGCGGCGCGGTCGTCCCGGATGTACTGCTCCACCGTCTTCGTCTGCACCATGATCTCCAGCGCCACCGTGCGGCCCTTGCCGGTGGCCCTGGGCAGCAGGCGCTGGGAGACGGTCGCCTTGAGCGAGTCCGCCAGGCGCATGCGCACCATGGTCTGCTCCTCCGCGGGGAACACCGACACCAGGCGGTTGATGGTGCGCGACGCGTCCGTGGTGTGCACCGTGGACAGCACCAGGTGCCCCGTCTCCGAGGCCTTCAGCGCGATGTCGATGGTCTCCGTGTCGCGCATCTCGCCCACCAGGATGACGTCCGGGTCCTGACGCAGCGCCGCCCGCAGCGCGATGGCGAAGTTCGCCGTGTCCGGGCCGATCTCGCGCTGGGAGATGGAGGACTTCACGTTCTTGTAGATGAACTCGATGGGGTCCTCGATGGTGAGGATGTGCAGGCTCTCCGTGTGGTTGATGTGGTTGATCATCGACGCCAGCGTGGAGCTCTTGCCGGACCCCGTGGCGCCCGTCACCAGCACCAGCCCGCGCTCGTTGCCCGCGATGGTCTTCAGTACCTGCGGCAGGCCCAGCCCGTCGATGCTGGGAATCTCATCCGGGATGATGCGCAGGATGCAGGCCAGCGAGCCGCGCTGCCGGTAGATGTTCACCCGGAAACGCGCCACGCCCGGCAGGCTGTAGGACGAGTCGCATTCCTGCACACTGTCGATCTGCGCCTTCATCAGCGGATCGTTCATCACATGCAGCGCGACCTGCTTCGTGTGGTCCGCCTGGAGCTTTTCCATCTTCAACGGCCGCAGCACGCCGTTCACCCGGTAGATGGGCGGATCCCCAGGACGGAAGTGGATGTCCGAAGCCCCGTTCTGGACGCCGACGGTGAGCAGCTTGTTCAGGGTGTTCTGGTCCAGGTAATCCCTCTCACTTCACGAATGGAGCGGAGGATTCTAGGAGAAGGGCACCCAATCCCTCCACGGTTGCAATCTGGGAAGCATTCCCCAGCCTCACTGTACTAACTTTCCCCGCAAATCACGGAAGGCGAGTACCCCGGGGGATGAAGGAACTGTCCTCGACTGCTCACCAGTGGCCGTCGTCCTGCCCAGGCGGCCGGGATGCCCTGCCCCAAATCCGTGGCGAACATCCGGGCATGAACGCACGAACCGAGCAGGCCCCCCACTACGAAGAGCTGTCTTCCGCTGACTACGCCGCCCTGGAGGTGTGGGATCCCACCCAGGTGGTGATTACGCCGCGCATGGCGGCCCGGCTGTGGCTTCAGACGAGCCTGCGGCTGACCCGCGCCCAGAAGGAGCTGCACGACGCCATCTTCGCCAACGACTTCAGTGAAGAGGCGAAGGACCGCTACGCCGAGGCGCGGGCGGAGCTGGACTCGGCGGAGGCGTGGGCCCTGCACGTGGCCCGCAACATCCCGCGCCACCGGTAGTCGCGACGGACCACCTCTCTTCCCCCCCGGACGTGGCGCACGGGTGGCGGCGGGGCGGCGGCGGGACGGGCATCGCGCCCGGACCTCCACCTCCCGTCGTCACCCGTTGTCGTTGGTGGGGGGCGGCGCGCAGGGCGCTTCGTCCTTGCGCGGCGGCTGCGCGGGCTCGTTGCCCAGGAGCTGGCACAGCCCCGTCTGGAGCTTGTCCAGGAGGCAGGACAGGATTTCGACCTCCGGCGGCGCCAGGAACGCCCGCGCCTGGGCATCCACCCACTGCGCGGCGAGCTCCAGGGCTTGTATCTCCCGGCGCCCCGCGTCGGTGATCTCCAGGCGCACGCAGCGGCGGTTCTCCCCCGCGCGGCGCTCCACCAGCCCATCCTCCTCCAACCGGTCCACCAGCCGGCTCACGGCGGGCGCGTCGATGAGCAGCCGCTCAGCGATCTGCGCCTGGCTGTGGATGCCGTGGATCCCGATGTTCTTCAGCACGAGCAGTTGCATCAGCGGCCGATCCGTCTGCTCACCCACTTTCTGGGTGAGCAGACGGACCACTGCGCGTCGCGTCGATGCCACTTGCTCGGCGATGGTCATGGGCGTAAGAGATGATTGCATTCAACAACGGTTGTCAATTACATCTTGACCGCGCGCAGGGAACCCGGGGTGGGTAGCACCACTCGCTCCTGCCGGAAAGACCCGCCGCTCCAGAGTATGGCCACCCCTAGCGCCCTCCTCGTCCTCCTCCTCGCGGCCGCGCAGCAGGCGCCGTCCGCGTCCCCGGCCCCGCAGCAGCCCCCGTCTGAAACCGGCGCGTCCGCACCGGTCCCCGTCCCCTTCCAGCCGAAGGTGGAGGACCCCATGCTCGCGCCCGTCCCGCCCGCGCCGGAGCAGGTGAGGACGTGGGATGACGCCCTCACCCGGGTGCGCCAGCGCTCCACGGACCTGCGCAACGCGGAGGCCGGCGTGACGCGCGCGCAGGGCCGGTGGCGCCAGTCCCTGGGCCTGCTTTTGCCCAACGCGCGGGCCACCGCGGGCGTGGGCGTGGACGTGCTGCACCCGGACGTGCCCTCCGCCGCGGGCGGCGGCTTCGTGGGCGGCTCCAACACCGGCACCGGCGCGGCGGCCCCCAGCGCGCCCCTGGGCACGGTGTCCGCGACCCTCACCCAGTCCATCATCGATGTGGGCGCGTGGCGGGGCCTGTCGTCCGCGAAGGCGTCCGAGTCCGCGTCCGTGGCCAACCTCCAGGACGTGCAGCGCCGCCTCACCCAGGGGCTGGCGCAGGTGCTGGTGGCCACGGTGGCCGCCGAGCGCGCCGCCGAGATCAACCGCGTGGGCCTGCGTCAGGCGCTGGAGCGCTACGCCCTCACCCAGCGCTCCTTCGAGCTGGGCGCCGGCACGCAGTTGGACGTGGTGCGCGTGAGCCAGGACGTGGCGGTGGCCCGTCAGGCGCTGGTGGCCGGGGACGAGCAGCTCCGCCGCACGCGGGAGTCGCTGGGCCTGTCCCTGGGCGAGGACCACGGCGTGGGCGTCAACCCGGAGTTCAACCTGGCCGGGCTGGTGGAGCAGACGCGCCAGCAGTGCGCCCCCCTGCAGGACCTGGGGAACCGCCCGGACCTGGTGGCCCAGCGGGCCAACGTGGACGCGGCCCGGGAGAGCCGGCGCCAGGCCTCCGCCGGCTACCTGCCCACCCTGGGACTGAGCAGCACGCTGGTGGGCTTCACCACCGACCCCGGCTTTGGCCGCTTCGCCACCTGGAACGTGTCCGCGGTGCTGTCCGTCCCCCTCTGGGAGGGTGGCCAGCGCGGGGGCCTCGTGCGCGAGCGCGCCGGCATTGAAGAACAGGCCGCCCAATCCGCCGAGGCCACCCGCCGCAACGTGGGCGTGGAGGTTTCCCGCGCGCGGCGTGGAGTGGAAGTCGCCGAAGCCTTGTTGAAGACCGCCGCCGAGTCCCTGGAGCTGGCGGACCGGACGGACCGGCTCACGCGCCGGGCCTTCGAGGTGGGGCGAGGTAGCAGCTTGGAGCTGGTGCAGAGCGGAGCTGCCCTCCGCCAGGCCCAGCTCGCGTTGGTTTTGAGGGAATTCGAGCTCGTCCAGGCCCGCCTGGACGCGTTCCTGACGGAGGCCCGGTGCGACTGGTGACGAGGGTACGCCCCCTGAAGGCGCTGATGACGAAGACGGTGTGGGGCGCGGCGCTGGTGGCTGGCGTGGCCGGGTGCTCGGGCAAGCCGGAGGCGAAGGCCCCCCCGCCGCCGCGCGAGGTGCAGGTGGTGGCGCTGGCGCCGCACGAGGTGCGGGACACCGGGGAGTACCTGGGCTCGCTGCTGTCGCGGCAGAGCGTGTCGGTGCTGCCGCAGGTGAACGGCTACGTCCGGAAGATTTTGGTGAAGCCGGGCCAGAAGGTGGAGGCCGGCACGCCGTTGATTGAAGTGGACGCGCGCCAGGAGACCGCGGCGCTGGACAGCGCCCAGGCGCAGCAGAGCTCCTCCGCGGTGGAGCTGGAGCTGGCGAAGCGCACCCTGGCGCGCACGGAGTCCCTCAACCGCGAGGGCCTGGCCAGCGTGCAGGAGCTGGAGCGCGCCCAGGCGGCGGTGAAGGCGGCGGAGGCGGCGTCGCGCGCGGCGGGCGCGACCGTGGCCCAGCGACAGGTGCAGTTGCAGTTCCACGTGGTGCGCGCGCCGTTCGCGGGCACCATGGGCGACGTGGTGGTGCGCGTGGGTGACTACGTGAGCGCCACCACGGTGCTCACGTCCGTGGCCCAGGCGGACGCGCTGGAGGTCAGCGTGTCCGTGCCGGCGTTCCGCGCGCGGTCGCTCAAGCCGGACACCCAGTTGGAGCTGTTGGACCGGCAGGGCAAGGTCATCCTCTCCAGCACCGTCTTCTACGTGGCGCCGCAGACGGACCCCCGCACGCAGTTGGTGGAGGTGAAGGCCGCCTTCCGCAACACGGTGGGCCTGCGCCCCAGTGAGCTGCTGCGGGCGCGGCTGGTGTACTCCACGCGGGACGCGCTCCAGATTCCGGCGCTCGCGGTGGTGCGCCAGAGCGGCCAGCCCTTCGCCATGGTGGTGGAGAAGAAGGACGGCAAGACGCTGGTGGAGCGCCGCCCGGTGGCGCTGGGGCAGTTGGGCGACATGTCCTACGTGGTGGAGGGCGGCCTGAAGCAGGGCGACCTGGTCGCGGTGTCGTCGCTGCACATGCTGCGTGACGGCATGCCCGTCATCCCCAAGCAGGTCACCCTCGACACGGACGCCGCCCCCCAGCCCACGGGCACCGTGCGGGCCGACGAGACGCCCACCAACGCCCGGCTGCCCCGCTCCGCGTCCGGTGGCGGCGGCACCACCGGCGGCAGCCGCTAGCAGGCGAAATCCAGAGAGGCGCCACACCGTGTTCGTCGACTTCTTCATCCGCAGGCCTGTCTTCGCCATCGTCTGCTCCATCATCCTGACGCTGGTGGGCGTCATCGCCATCCCGACGCTGCCCATCGCGCAGTACCCGGACCTGGCGCCGCCGCAGGTCACCGTCACCAGCACCTACGTCGGCGCCAGCGCCGAGGTGGTGGAGTCCGCCGTCACCATCCCGTTGGAGCAGGAACTCAACGGCGTGGAGGACATGCGCTACATCACCTCCACCAGCAGCAACGACGGCACCAGCACCATCACCGTCACCTTCGCCCCCACGCGCAACATCGAGGTGGCGGCGGTGGACGTGCAGAACCGCGTCAGCCGCGCCGCGGCCCGCCTGCCCGCGCAGGTGAACCAGACGGGCATCGTGGTGAACAAGGCCTCCAGCCAGATGCTGCTGACGGTGGGCCTGTCCTCCCCGGACAACCGCTACGACGCGAAGTTCCTCTCCAACTACGCGGACGTGAACCTCAAGGACGCCATCAAGCGCGTGCGCGGCGTGGGCGAGGTGCGCATCTTCGGTGAGCGCAAGTTCTCCATGCGCCTGTGGTTGGACCCCACGGAGCTGGCGCGCCGGAGCATGACGCCGCAGGACGTGGTGCGCGCGCTCCAGGAGCAGAACCTCCAGGTGGCCGCGGGCCAGGTGGGCCAGCCTCCGTCCAGCGACTCGCAGCCGTATCAGATCGCCGTGCGCGCCCGGGGCCGCCTGGTGGAGCCGGAGGAGTTCGGCGACATCGTCCTCCTGCGCAACACGGACGGCAAGGCCGTCACGGTGAAGGACGTGGGCCGCGTGGAGCTGGGCGCGGAGAACTACGGCACCCTGCTGCGCTTCAACGGCCGCACCGGCGTGGGCCTGGCCATCTTCCAGTTGCCCACCGCCAACGCGCTGGACGTGCGCGACGGCGTCATCAAGGAGCTGGACCGCCTGGCGCAGTCCTTCCCGCCGGGCCTGGAGTACCGCACCGGCACGGACACCACGCTCGCGGTGCGCGCCTCCGTCAACGAGGTCATCCACACCCTCATCGAAGCCATCGCGCTCGTCATCCTGGTCATCTTCCTGTTCCTGCACGGGTGGCGCAGCGTCTTGATCACGGCGCTCACCCTGCCGGTGTCGCTCGTCGGCACGTTCGCGTTCGTCTACCTGATGGGCTTCTCCATCAACACGCTGACGCTCTTCGGCCTCACGCTGGCCACGGGCCTGGTGGTGGACGACGCCATCGTGGTGATCGAGAACATCGAGCGCCTGATGGCGGAGCGCGGGCTCAACGCGTTCCAGGCGGCGCGCGAGGGCATGAAGGAGGTGGCCGGCGCGGTGGTGGCCATCTCCGTGGTGCTGGTGGCGGTGTTCATCCCGGTGGCCCTCTTCCCGGGCACCACGGGCTCCATCTACCGCCAGTTCGCGCTCACCATCGCCGCGTCGGTGGCCCTGTCCACCTTCTGCGCGCTGACGCTCACGCCCGCCCTGTCCGCGCGGCTGCTCAAGCACCACCACGGCCCCAAGTGGGTGTTCTTCCGCAAGGTGGACCAGGTGCTGGACTGGACCCGCGACCTGTACGGCCGGGGGCTGCGCAAGCTGCTGGTGCACCCGCTCATCGTGCTGGTGGCGTTCCTCGCCTGCATCGGCGCCACGGTGCTGCTGTTCCGCTCGGCGCCCACGGGCTTCATCCCGGACGAGGACCAGGGCTACGTCATCATCTCCGTGCAGGGGCCGGAGGGCATGTCCCTCAGCCAGACGGAGAAGGTGCTCCAGGAGGTGGAGGGGGTGCTCAAGGCCCAGCCGGAGGTGAACGTGATGTTCGCCATTGGCGGCTTCTCCCCCAACGGCAACGGCTCCAACTACGCCACCGTCTTCACGGCCCTCAAGCCGTGGGAGGAGCGCACGGGCAAGGACCAGTCCGTGGCCGCGCTGGTGGAGCGGCTGCGCGGGCCGCTGGGCAAGATTGGCAGCGCGCGCGTCATCCCCTTCCAGCCGCCGGCCATCCGCGGCGTGGGCAGCGTGGGCGGCTTCCAGTTCATCGTGGAGGACGTCGCCGGCAACCACTCGCTGGAGGACCTGGCCAACGCCACGCAGGAGATGGTGCAGAAGGGCAACGAGGAGGGCCGCCTGCGCGGCGTCTTCACCCCCTTCAACGCCAACACGCCCATCCTGGACGTGGAGGTGGACCGCCAGAAGGCCAAGGCGCTGGGCGTGCCCATTGAGCAGATCTTCGGCGTGATGCAGCTCTACATGGGCAGCCAGTACGTCAACGACTTCAACTACGCCAGCCGCACCTACCGCGTGTACGTCCAGGCCGAGCAGCAGTTCCGCGACAGCCCCCAGGACATCGGCTCCTTCTACGCGCGCACGGAAGGCGGGGACATGATCCCGCTGGAGTCGCTGGTGAAGGTGACGCCCATCGTCTCCGCGCAGGTCATCAAGCACTACAACCTGTTCCGCTCCGTGGAGATCAACGGCCAGGGCGCGCCCGGCGTGTCGTCCGGTCAGGCGCTGGAGGCCATGGAGCAGGTGGCCCGGGCGGCGCTGCCCCAGGGCATGTCGTCCGAGTGGACGGGCATCAGCCTGGAGCAGAAGGAGTCCGGCGGCCAGACGCTGCTCATCTTCGCCCTGGGCATCCTCTTCGTGTTCCTGGTGCTGGCGGCGCAGTACGAGTCCTTCAGCCTCCCGTTCGTCATCATCCTGTCCGTGCCGCTGGCCATCATGGGCGCGCTGGGGTTGCAGGTGGCGCGCGGCTTCGCGAACGACGTGTTCTGCCAGGTGGGGCTGGTGATGCTCGTGGGCCTCGCGTCCAAGAACGCCATCCTCATCGTGGAGTTCGCGGAGCAGTTGCGCGAGCAGGGCCGGAGCGCGCTGGACGCGGTGGTGACGGCGGCGGAGGTGCGCTTGCGCCCCATCCTCATGACGTCCATCGCGTTCCTCCTGGGCGTGGTGCCGCTGATGACGGCGTCCGGCGCGGGCGCGGCGGCGCGCAACTCGCTGGGCACGGCCGTGTTCGGCGGCATGCTGGTGTCCACCATCGTCAACCTCATCTTCATCCCGGGCCTCTACATCCTCATGCAGAAGGTGCGCGGGGACGCGAAGCGCTCCAGCGGTGAGGAGGACGCGCCCCCGTCCCACGAGCCGGCCCCGGCCCACGCGCCGTGAGCTGAGCGTCATCGCTGAAGAACGCACCGCCCTCCCCTTCCGGTCCGCGAAGAGGAGGGCGGTGGTGTTTCCGGGGGACGGCGCGCGCGTCAGATTTCGTGCGCGGTCTGCTCGTACACGAGCACGTGGCGGGAGACGGGCAGGAGGATGATGTTGAGCGTGCGCCAGTTGTCGCCGTTGGGGCCGGTGCTGAACTCGCGGAAGTAGCTCTTCACCTGCGCGTTCGCGGCGTCCTCGCCGTAGGTGTCCGGGATGGCCGGGTGCAGCCCCTGGAACTGCAGGTACATCCGGGACTGGAACGCCGCGTAGGTGTACGTGCCCGGGGACGGGTCGTTGCGGTAGCCCGAGTACTCGCTGCGCGCGAGCACCGCCGCCGCCGCCGCGTCCAGCGTCGCGGGCGTCGAGTACGGCCACGCGAAGTCATACCGGTCGAGGAAGGAGAACATGTCCTCGCGGTACGCGTTGCCCCCATTGAGCAGCGCCTGGAGGTTGGGCTCCAGGGGGAACGCCGCCAGCGTCACCGGGGCGCTGGCCGGCGCCGGGCTGGGGTTCGCCACGCACGCGCCGCCCACGCAGGAGGCCTGGAGGCGGTAGTTCTTGCCCAGGCCGTTGCTCCAGCCCGCCACCACCAGGTACTCGCCCGCCTTGTCGAGGGTCGCGAGGGGAATCTTGCTCAGCTCGCCGTAGCCGGAGTCGTCGTCCTGGAAGAGGATGCGCGTGCCGTAGCTGCCGTTCGCGTCCTTGGGGCCGTACACGAAGAGGCCCGTGTCCACGCCCATGCCGGTGCCCAGGTGCGTCACCTCCAGCGCCACCTGCGTGTGCGCCGCGACGGTGAGCTTGAAGCCCTCGTAGGCCGCCGTCGAGCCGGTGTTCGACGACACCGCGCCGCCCACCGTCAGCGTGCCCAGGTAGTTCATGAAGCCGCCGGACAGCGAGGCCGGAGGCGACACCAGCGGCTGCGCCGCCACCGCCACCGTGTCGCCGTTCGCCGGAGCCTGCTCCGGCGGACCGCCGCAGGCGCCCATCAGGCCCACCGCGGCCATGCACCACACCACTGCCGTTCCACGCTTCATCGCTTCCGCCTTCGTTCAAGGAGGGCGGGAGGGGCCCGCCCGGAGAGTGAAGCGGCCCCTGTGACAGCTTGAAGCATGGAACTCAAGCAACAGATGAAACACAGGCGCCCCCGGTAAGACATGCGACAGGGGCGCCTGTCCCGGCCTCTTAGAAGCTGGCGGTGGCGGTGATGCTGCCGCCGGCGGCCGGGGTGCTGACGGTGTTGTTGCTGCCGCCCTGCCAGACGACGTTGCCGCTGCCGTCGCGCTTGAGGCACTTCCACTGCACGGTGGTGTTCGCGGGCAGCGCGTAGGTGCCGCGCCAGGTGGGGTACGCGGTGGGGCTGAGGATCTTGGAGGTGGTGGGGCTCCAGTTGTCGAGCTCCGCGACGCTGCCGGTGACGTAGACGTTCTGGCCCATCACGGTCGTGCCGTTGTTGCACACGAACTCCACGTTGGCGGTGGTGCCGGTGGGGGGCGGCGTGGTGCCGGTGGTCCACACGGTGTAGTCCGTTCCGGAGGCGGCCTGCGTCCAGCCGGTGCCGGGGCTCCAGGAGCCGGTGCCCAGCTTCACCGCCACCTTGCCACCGATGATGGCCGCGTACAGGCCGGCCTCCGCGCGCTGGATGCTGACGGTGGATTCAGAGGTGAGGCCCGCGCTCTTGCGGATGTCCATCAGCGTCTTGATGGAGCTGCCCAGGCCCCAGTTGAAGTAGTGCGCCCAGTAGACGGTGGGGATGCCCGGGTGGGTGAGCACGTAGGCGTAGCCCGTCATCACCTTGGCGCACGGCACCGGCCAGTGGTTCTGCCCGTTGCCGCACGTCTCGCTGGGGCCGGTGTCGTGGTTGTCCACGAAGGTGACGTGGCGGCTGGCCCACCAGCCGATGCCGCCCGCGGGCTTCCCGTCGGACGCCTTCAGGCGCGAGTAGTTGTTGTTGGTGAGCGCGTCGTTGAGCAGGCCCTTGGTGGCGAAGTCGAACGCGGCGCAGGTGCCCGTGGTCGCGTCCACCCAGTTGGTGATCTGCTGCTTCCAGTTGTTGGGGTTGTTCGCGTCGAAGTAGTTCGTGGGCCAGAACTCACCCACGCAGAACCACGGGTCCGTGGCGGTGACGTACTCCTTCACGTAGCCGCCCGCGAAGCCCTTCACGAAGTCGAACCGCCAGCCCGCGAAGCCCACGCCCTTCAGGCGGGTGCCCATCCACGTCTTCAGGTCCGCGCGCACGTTCGTCTGCGAGTGGTCCAGGTCGCGCGCCGCGGCGTAGCCCTCGCCGCTGTCCGCGTTGCCGCAGGCGCTGGCCCACTCGTCCCCCGCGGCCACCGCGCTGCAGCCGCTCCAGGTGGGGTTGGTGAAGTCCGCCCAGTTGGTGGTGCCCACGCGGTGGTTCACCACGATGTCCGCGATGGGCTTGACGCCCTGCGCGTTGAGCGCGGCCAGCGCCTGGGTGAGCTCCGCCTCCGTGCCGTAGCTGGAGTTGAGCACGTTGAGCTGCCGGGGCAGGTAGCCCTGCGTGGACGCCGCGTCGGAGGGCGGCGGCAGCCAGATCATCGTGAAGCCCGCCGCCTTCAGCGTGGCCGCGTTGTTCTTCACCGTGTTCCACCACCCGCCCGCGCTGGCGGAGTTCCAGTGGAAGCCCTGGATCATCACGTCGGTGCTGGCGCCATCCAGCGGCTTGGCCACGGCGGGAGCGGCGGCGAACAGGCCAGCCGTGGAGACGACCAGCAGTCGGGTCTTCAACGTCATCGGGGGACCTCGGGGTTGTGGGGGAAAGCGCGGGCAAGCTAGTCCCGCCTTCCGACATGAACCAGGACTCCCCGTTGAAGGGGACTCTCCCACCCCGTGCTTCCGAGGAGACGGCGCAGCGCGTTGCGCTGTGCAGGACGCCGGAGGTGTCTAGAATCCCACCCTCCCCTGTCCTGCCCTGTAGGTGTCGCCCTTGATTGAACAAGAGACTGCCCTTCCGGCCACCGCCTCCGCCGAGGAGCCGCGCTGGGCCTGGCCCCCGCTGTTCGGACTGCTGGAGGTGCAGTTCGGCGCCGCGGTGGGCTACCTCCAGACGGCGGTGCCGTACTGGCTGGCGAAGGACGGGATGCCGCTGGCGGAGATTGGCGTGCTGTCCGGCACGGCGTTCTCGCCGCATGCGTGGAAGCTGTTGTGGGTGCCGCTCATCGACCTGGGGCCGTGGCGGCGCGTCTGGTACGGCGTGAGCACGCTGCTCACCGCGCTGCTGCTGCTGGCGTGCGCGGTGTTCCCGGAGCCCGCGCAACACCTGGGCGTCTTCACGCTGCTGCTCACCGCGTTGCAGGCGGCGGCGACGACGGCGCACGCGGCGCTCAACGGGCTGATGGCCACGACGTCCAAGCCGTCCGACAAGGGGCGCACGGGCGGCTGGCAGATGGCGGGCAACGTGGGCTCCACCGCGATGATGGGCGCGCTGGCCATCTTCCTGGCGACCCAGTTCTCCCGGCAGGTGGCGGGCATCGTGCTGGCCACGCTGGTGCTGGCGAGCGGCGCGGGCATCTTCTGGATCACCGAGCGGCATGACCCATCCACCGTGCCCACCGGGCCGCTGCTCAAGGCGGCGGTGGACCGGGTGAAGAGCATCGTGATGGACCTGGTGAAGACGGCCTTCAGCCGCGACGGGCTCATCATGCTGGTGCTCTGCCTGGCGCCGGTGAGCTGCGGCGCGCTCACCAACCTCTTCAGCGCGATGGCGGGCGCGTACCAGGTGCCGGAGCACACGGTGGAGATGGTGAACGGCCCGGGCATGGCCGTCACCGGCGCGGTGGGCTCGCTGATGGGCGGCTGGCTGTCCGACCGGATGAACCGCAAGGTCGCGTACGCGCTGATGGGCGGGGCCACGGCGATGGCCGCGTTCGCCATGGCGGCGGGGCCCATGACGACGGACACGTACATCTGGGGCTCGCTCGCGTACAGCTTCGCGAACGGCGCGGGCTTCGCGGCGTTCGCCGGCATGGTGCTGGAGATGGTGAGCGACGGCGCGGCGGTGACGACGAAGTACTCGCTCTTCGTCGCGGCCTCCAACTTCGCCATCAGCTACACGACGGCGCTGGACGGGCACGCGTCGGAGTTCCGGGGCATCGGCACGCGCGCCACCATCGCGGCGGACGGGCTGATCACGCTGGTGGGCATCAGCATCGTGGCGGTCATCTTCGTGCTCTTCCTGCGCAAGAAGCCCGCCGCGACCGCCGCCGCCGCGTGAGCGCCATGGCCCCTGCCTCCGTCGAGGTCGTCCCCTACCGGCCGGAGCTGCGCGAGCACTTCGCGCGGCTCAACCGGCAATGGATCGAGAAGGACTTCCGCGTCGAGGGCTCGGACGAGGCCTCGTTCGCGGATCCGCACGGCATGTTCGTGGCGCCGGGGGGCGAGGTGTTCTTCGCCCTGGTGGACGGACAGGTGCTGGGCACGTGCGCGCTGAGGCGCGAGGACGCGGACACGTTCGAGCTGTGCAAGATGGCGGTGGCCCCGGAGGCGAGGGGCCGCGACCTGGGTGACGCGCTGATGCGGGCCGCGCTGGCCACGGCCCGGGAGCGCGGCGCGAAGCGGATGTACCTCGTCACCAACAGCGCGTTGGGGCCCGCACTGGGGCTGTACCGCAAGCATGGGTTCGTCACCACGCGCGAGGGTCCGGAGGTGTCGCGCGACACGGGCTATTCGCGCGCGGACGTGGAGATGGCCGTCGAGCTCTGACGGCCCGGCGCAGCTCCCGCGAGCAGTACAGACGCCGGGCGCAGGTCGAAGCGTGGCCCCCGCGCGACAGCGTAAGCACGGCGCCCCCGTGCGAAGAAAAGCGCCGCGACCCTTGAGGGGCGCGGCGCTGGGGTGTGGGGCTTCGGGCTCGCGGCCTACTTCGTGTGCACCGTCACGTCGGCGGAGAGGCCGGCGCGCAGGGCCAGGCCTTGCGGCGGGTGCACCCAGGAGATGCGCACCGGCACGCGCTGCACCACCTTCACGAAGTTGCCGGACGCGTTGTCCGGCGGCAGCAGGGAGAAGCGGGCGCCGGTGCCTCCGGACAGGCTCTCCACCCTGCCCTCCAGCTTCTCACCGGAGAAGGCGTCCAGCTCCACCTCCACGCGCTGGCCGGGCTGCATGTGGCCCACCTGCGTCTCCTTGAAGTTCGCCACCACGTACGTCGTCGTGGGCACCAGCTCCGCCACGGCCTGGCCGGGGGTGAGCAACTGGCCCGCGTGCACGGACAGCTTGGACACCTGGCCGTCCGCCGGAGCGATGATGCGCGTGTCCTCCAACTGGAGCTTCGCCTGGTCCAGCGCGGCCTCCGCGCCCTTCACCCGCGCGTGCGCCAGCGACGCGTTGGCCTGGGCGGCGGCGATCTTCTCGTCGATGGGCGCGCTCACGTCGAGCTGGCCCCGGGCCTCCGCCACCTTGCTCTCCGCGGTGCGCCGGCCCTCCTCCGCCAGGGCGAGCTGCGCGCGGGCGCCATCGAGCGCGGCCTGCGCCGTCTCGTGGGCCGTCTGCGCGTCATCCAGCGCGCTCTGCGCCACCACGTTCTGCTGACGCAGGCTCCGGGTCCGCTCCAGGTCCAGCGTGGCCTTGCGGGCCTGGGCCTCCGCGCGGGTCAGCGCCGCGCGGGCCGCCGCCACCTGCGCCTGGGCGCCGCTCACCGCGGACGTGCTCGTGGACACGAGCGCCTTCGCGCTGGACAGGCCGCCCTTCGCGCCGGCCGCCGCCACCGTGGCCTGCGCGTCCGCCGCCGCGGCCTGGGCGCGCGCGGACTCCAGCTCCGCCTCCGCCTGCTTCACGCGCGCTTCGTACGGGCGCGGGTCTATCTGGAGGAGCACGTCGCCCTGGTGCACGGTGGCGTTGTCCAGCACGGCCACCTTCACCACGGGACCGGACACGCGCGCGGACAGGGGCACCACGTCCGCCTCCACCTGCGCGTCGTCGGTGGTCTCCTGTCCGGCCGTGACGACCTTGAAGCCGCCGATGCCCAGCAGGAGGGCCGCCACGACACCGCCGAGGATGAGGAAGCCCCGCTTGCCGCGCTTCGCCTGCGCTCCGGCGGCGGGCGCGGGCGCCGCTTCGGGGACGAGCTGGGGTGCTGTGGTTGTCGTTGCCATGTCTCAAATCTCCACGTCGATGTGCGGTTTCTCGTGGGAGCCCCCGACACTCGGGGGGTCCTTGAGGAAGTAGATGAGCGGCAGCACCACCACGAACATCAGCGCCGCCAGCACGAAGAGCTTGTCGAACGCGAGCACCATGGCCTGCCGTGACACGTTGCCCACCATCATCTGGAGGCTGGCCATGCTGGCGCTCGCGGCGTCCAGGCCGTGCTGCATGAGCCCCTTCTGGGTGGCGGCCATGCGGCTGGCCACCTCCCACCGCTCCGGGTTCAGGTGCGCGGCGATGGAGGCCTTGGACAGCACGGTGTAGCGCGACAGGAGCGTGGTGAAGATGGCCAGGCCCACGGACCCGCCAATCTGCCGCAAGAGCGAGTTGAGGCCCGTCGCGTCCGCCAACCGCTCGCGCGGGATGCTCCCGAGCGCCGTGGCGCTGAGCGGCACGAACATCAGGCTGAAGCCCACGCCCTGCAACGCGATGGCCGCGATGATGTTGCTGGAGCCCGTCGCGAGCGAGAAGTGGCTCATCTCGTACGCGCCGAAGCCCGCGAACACGATGCCCGCGCCCACCAGGATGCGCGCCGGCACCTTCCCATACAGCCGCCCGACGATGGGCATCATCAACATCATCACCAGCGTGCGCGGCATCAGCGAGAAGCCGGACTGCGTCGCGGTGAAGCCCAGCAGCTCCTGCATGAACACCGGCAGCAGGAACATGCTGGCCATGAGCACCGCGAACACCAGCGCGCCCAACAGCGTGCCGGACGCGAACACCGGGTCCTTGAACAGCCGCAGGTTCACCGCGGGCGCCTCCGCGGTCAGCTCGCGGATGACGAAGGCGATGAGGCACGTGGCGGAGATGAGCGCGCAGAGGACGATGACGGGGGACTCGAACCAGTCATCCGCCTGTCCCTCCTCCAGGAAGTACTGGAGCGTGGCCAGGCCCATGCAGAGCAGCGTGATGCCGGACCAGTCCATGTGCTTGCGCTGCTTCTCGGCCTCCAGGCGCGCGGTGGCGCGCAACTGCTCGTCCTCCTGGACGAAGCGGGCCACCATGAAGAAGCCCAGGATGCCCACCGGCACGTTGATGAAGAAGATCCAGGACCAGTGCCAGTTGTCCACGATGTAGCCGCCCAGCGTGGGGCCAATGGCCGGGCCCACCATCACGGCCATGCCGAAGATGGCCATCGCGGTGCCCTGCTCCTTCGGCGGGAACGTCTGCCGGAGGATGGCCTGCTCGGTGGGTTGCAGCGCGCCCGCGCCCAACCCCTGAAGGAAGCGGAAGAGCACCAGCGTGGGCAGGTTCCACGCGAGCCCGCACAGGAACGAGCCCGCGACGAAGAGCACCAGGCACGCCAGGTACACGCGCTTCTGGCCGAACATGCGGCCCAGGAAGCCCGTGAGCGGCATCACCATCACCGTGGCGATGACGAAGCCGGTGGTGGCCCAGGTGATCTCCTGCACCGTGGCGCCCACCGCGCCGCGGATCTGCGGCAGCGCCACGTTCACGATGGACGAGTCGATGGCGCCCATCAGCGTGCCGAACGTCACCGACAGGGTGACGAGCCACTTGTTGACGGGGGCCTTGGGCGTGGCCTGAGCCAGGACCTCCGGTGTCGCGGCGGCTGTCGCCATGTCAGTCGACCTCGATGCCCTTCAAGAAGACGCGGAGGATCTCCTCCGCCCAGGCGGCTACCGGAGGGTTCGCGGCGTCGTCCTCGCGCAGGCGGTCCAGCGCGCCGCGCACCATTCCCATCAGGAGATTCGGATAGAACGCGCGCCCTTCCGCGCGCAGCTCCCCGGCCTGGATGCCCCGGTCGAGGATGACCGTCAGACGCCGGGTGAGCTCCGCCAGGATGCGGCTCTTGCGCGCCGGGTCCTCCGGGAGCTGCACCAGGACGCGCACGAACGCGTCGCGCTCCGCCACGTGGGCGAACAGCGCCGTCACGAAGGCGCGCAGTTGTTCGCGCGCGGGCCGCTCCGCCACGGGCGCCAGGGCCGCGTCCAGCCGGTCCAGCATCACCTGGCGGCGCCTGGCGCGCAGCGCGTCCAGCAGGGCCGCGCGGTCGGTGAAGTGGTTGTAGAGCGTCCCCACCGACACGCCCGCCTGCTCGGCGATGGACTCCATCTTCGCCGCGTGCAGGCCGTCGCGAGCGAACACCGCCGCGGCCGCCGACAGGATGGCGTCCGCGGTGGCTTCCTTCAGACGAGAGCGCAGCCGTTTGACGGGGGCCTCAGATTTTGAATCTGGATTCATTTCCTGAAGAGAGATTTAACCCTCTCCAGGCCGGAGTCAAATCGACCGGGTCCTCAGAGGGAGGGAGCGGCCGAACGCAAGAAGGGCCGGCGGGAGTGCGCTCCGCCGGCCCTTGCTCGGTGCTGCGGGATGTTCAGCGACGGTGGCTCAGGGGGTGAGCATGCCCAGCTTGGGGGCGGGCAGGTCCACGGACAGCTCCTGGGTGAAGCCCTCGGTGGCGTGGAAGCCCTTGCCGCTGACCTCGCCCGCGCGGAACAGGGCCCAGCTCTGGAGGCCGCGCTGGAAGGAGCGCGTCATGTGCCACAGCTCCAGGCCGCTGTTGGCGACGAAGAGGTACAGCGTCCGCTTCGGGTTCCAGGGGTTGGGCAGCGCCAGGGCCAGGCCGTCATCCGCGCGGCCGTACGTCTTGCCCTGCCAGCGGAAGAAGCGCCGGCCCAGCTCCACCGGCAGCTTCTTCTCCGCCGCCAGGCGCGCCATGAGCCCGTTGTCCTCCAGGCCGCCGAAGACGACCAGGTCGCGGTCCGCCAGCTCCGCGTCCGTCACCTCCGCGTCTGGCTTGAGCGGGGCCAGGCGCTCCGGGGACGCGTCCGCCAACTGCTCGCGGTAGTTCGTGGCCAGCGTGCGCATGGACTCCACCTGGCGCGCGGAGCCGTACACGAAGAGGAGCTTGTCCCAGTCATCCAGCGTGTTGGCCAGGGTCTGGTAGCGCTCGCGGGCCACGGGGATGTCGTTGCCCACGTTGAACACCACGCGCACCGGCCGGTCCGGGACCTTCACGGTGAAGGTGTCGCCGGAGCCCTTCACCTCCACGCGCTCCAGCACGCTGCCCTTCTCCGTCTGCACCTCCACCAGCGTGGCGAAGCGCCAGGGCGTGCCGGACTGGTCCACCTTCAGCGTCACCTCGTAGCCCTCCTTCGCCTTCTGGGCGCGGGAGGTGAGGCGCGGCGCGGGCAGGCCCCCGCGCTCCACCCACTGCTTCACCCACGGCCCCACGTCCTGGCCCGCGGCCTCCGACGCGGTGCGGATGAAGTCCTGGGTGGTGAGCTTCTTGTTCGCGAACTTCGAGTGCACCGCGCCCATCACCCTGGCGAACTTCGCGTTGCCCAGCGTCAGCCGCAGTTGGTGCAGCAGGTACGTGCCCTTGATGCGAGGCACCGCGTACGCGCCGTAGCGGCCGTAGTCCGTGCGCGCGGCGGTGGGCACCACGTCGCCCTCGCGGGCGGTGACGTAGAGGTAGCGGGCGTTGAGCTCCGAGAGCGCGTCGCGCTGGGCGTCGAAGGCCTTGGACAGGTCATCCCCTTCCGGCAGGTCCTTGAGCAGGGTCCAGTACGCGGCGGACCCGCTGCCGAACCAGTTGTCCGCGTCCGTCGCGGGGAACACCGTGTTGGCCCAGAGCTTCTTCTCGTCGAAGGACAGCGCGTCCTTCACGCGAGCGAAGTCGCGCTTGGGCTTGTCCGCCTTGGGCTCCGGCTTCTGCTTCGCCTTCGCGGCCTTGAGCTGGTCCGCCACGTAGATGGGGCTGAAGGCGGTGTAGCCCAGGGACAGGTGCGGCGTGGCGCCGGGCAGGTCGGGAATCCAGCGGCTGCCGACCATCTTCTCGCGCAGCGTCGTCTTGCCGTAGTGGGCCAGGAACATCAGCTTCTCGGTCATCTCCGAGGTGGTGATCTTCCCGTCACACGCGTGCGGACGGTTGATGGGGCTGGACGCCATCATGCGCGTGGCGCTGTCCACGTCGAAGCCGCCCTTGCCGTACTTCGCGTAGAACTCCTGGAAGGCGATGTCGCGGTTCCAGGTGTTGAAGGCCAGGTCCACCGGGGCGTTGCTCGCGTTGGGGACGGACTCCTTGCGGACCTCCGGGTCGCGGTTGTTGTTGTTGGCCCAGATGAAGTCCTTGAGGTTTCCGGGCGTGTCCGAGGCCTTGCCCTTGCTGCCGGTGCGCCACAGGCGCGTCTTCGCGGTGCCCAGGAGGAGGCACGCGCCCTCGTCCGTCTTGGTGTCCGCGAGCGTCCAGTCGTTGGTGTAGAGGCCGTTGTTGCGGTCCTTGAGGATGCGCTCCACGTCGTCGATGGAGTTCGCGTACTGCACGGCCTTGCGGATGCGGTTGCTCTGCGGGGTGCCGTCGATGTTGAAGGGCGTCTGGCCCACGGTCGTCTCACCGATGACGATGCCCGCGTCGTTGAGCATCCAGTCGGAGCCGCTGTGGATGCCGCCCGGGAAGGTCTGCATCACGAAGCGGTGGCCCTTGGTGGGCTGCACGTCCAGCACCACGTCCCAGTGGACCCCGGTGTAGCCGTTCCACATGAAGATCTGGCCCATGACGACGCGGCCGTCCTTCGTCGCGGACTTCGTGGCCACGAAGGACGAGCAGTGGTCGCCCTCCCCCGCGCGGCCGTTCTCGTCCTCGCCCTTGAGGAAGGTGCGGCCGGAGAGCGGGGACGCGGTGACGCGGTTGGCATCATCCAGTTGGCCCAGGTCCACGGCGGAGTTGAGGGCGACGACGTCGAGCACGTCCAGGTCGCGCTCCTTGCCATCCGGGCCCTTGAACTTCGCGCCGCCCACGTTGGCGCCGTCGGCGATGCCCTTCATCTCCTCCAGGAACTCGGCGTCGAAGCGGCGAAGGAACAGCGAGTCCGCGAGCAGGCGCACCTGCGCCCAGCCCTTCGCGGCGTCCGCCTTGTCCTTCTGGATGCCCAGCTTCTCGATGTAGCGGACGATCTCCTGCGACACGAGCTCGCCGTACTGCCGGCCGCGCTCGTAGGGCTCGCCCTCGATGTGCACGTACACCCAGCCGCCGTCGTCGTAGCGGAAGCCCTTGCCGGCCCACCGCACGCTCTCCATGGGGATGTACTGGGTGACGTCGCTCACCTCCTCCAGCTTCACGTCGTCGAACCACGCGGTGCCGGTGGCCTTGCCGTTGTGGCCCAGGTGCGCGCGCACGCGGTCCGTGGACGTGGTGGCGAAGAACAGCACCTGCACCCGGCCGCTCTGGTCCGCGCCCTGGGGCGGAGAGCAGTTGGTGAAGGGGAAGCTCTGCATGGACAGACACGCGCCCAGCGCCGTGGGGTAGCGGGCCTGCGCATCCGCCTGCACGCCCTGGGTGCGCACCCAGGCGGAGAGCCGGTAGAGGCGGCCCACCTGGAGCTTCACGGGCTCGGAGACGACGGTGGTCTCCGCGCCGCCCTGGGGGCTCTCGATGGCGAGGCTGCGGCTGCCCTCCGACTTCGCGTCGGTGCGGGCGGACACCTTGCCCTGGCCGGATGCCGTCCAGCCCTGGGGAAGGCCGGTGGCGGCGGCGTTCTCAAAGCCCCCGTTGGGGACGGCGATGGACGCGGGGGCGGCCCAGGCGGAGGCCGAGGCGCACGCGGCCAGCGCGGGCCAGAGCAGACGGGAGCGTTTCCACATCAGACGCAGGTGGGACATGGCTTGCTCATGGGAAGGAGGAATGGGTGCGGCATCCTGTCACGTCGTACGCGGACGTGCCGCCACGCATTGCGAGGGGTTCACTCCCGGCGCGATGGGGGCGCGTCACGCCATGACGCCCTGTTCCAGGGCGGCCCGAATTCGACCGCAAGGCGCGGAGTGCTGGCCTGGGGACCGGGGGTTAGGTTTCGCCTCGGAGTCAACGAAGGGAGGCGGAGCATGGCGACGAAGACGGAGGCGCTCGCGGCGGCGACGGTGGGCGACCCGCGCTGGGCGGCGGTCGTCGCCCGGGACGCGGCGGCGGACGGGCGCTTCTTCTATTCCGTGAGGACGACGGGGGTGTACTGCCGTCCGTCCTGTGGCGCGAGGACGCCGCGACCGGAGAACGTGGGGTTCCACGCGACGGTGGCGGCGGCGGAGCAGGCGGGGTTCCGGGCATGCAAGCGGTGCAAGCCGGGGGAGCCCTCGCTCGCCGTGAAGCACGCGGACCGGGTGGCCGAGCTGTGCCGCTTCATCCAGGCCTCCGAGGAGCTGCCGAGCCTGGACGCGCTGGCGGAGCGAGCGGGGCTGTCGCCGTATCACCTGCACCGGGTGTTCAAGGCCGTGACGGGGCTGACGCCGAAGGGCTACGCGGCGGCGCAGCGAGCGGAGCGGATCCGCACGGGCCTGACGAAGCGCGGCTCCGTGACGGAGGCCATCTACGACGCCGGGTTCAACTCGAGTGGCCGCTTCTACGAAACCTCCAGCCAGGTCCTGGGCATGACGCCGACGAACTTCCGCGCCGGGGGCGCGAACACGGAGATCCGCTTCGCCATCGCGGAGTGCTCGCTGGGACCCATCCTGGTGGCCGCGAGCGACCGGGGCGTGTGCGCCATCCTGATGGGGGATGATCCGGACGCGCTGGCGAAGGACCTCCAGGACCGCTTCCCGCAGGCGACGCTGGTGGGCGGGGATGCTGCTTTTGAGCAACTGGTGGCGAAGGTCGTGGGCTTCGTGGAGGCGCCGCGCGTGGGGCTGGACCTGCCGCTGGACGTGAGGGGCACGGCGTTCCAGCAGCGCGTGTGGCAGGCGTTGAGGGAGATCCCGGCGGGGAAGACAGCGAGCTACACGGACATCGCGGAGCGGATTGGCGCACCGAAGTCCGTGCGGGCCGTGGCGCAGGCGTGCGGCGCGAACGCGCTGGCGGTGGTGATTCCGTGTCACCGGGTGGTGCGCAATGACGGCGCGTTGTCTGGCTACCGGTGGGGCGTGGAGCGCAAGCGCGCGCTGCTGGAGCGCGAGGCGCAGCGGTGAGGGATTGGGAAGCAACGGGCCGGGAGCTGGATGCCCGGGGGTGCGCGGTGCTGGAGCAGTTGCTGACGCCTGATGAATGCGAGGCATTGGCGCTGATCTACGACCTGGACGACGCCTTTCGCAGCCGCGTGGTGATGGCGCGGCATGGGTTTGGCCGGGGTGAATACAAATACTTCGACCATCCGCTGCCGGAGCTCGTGACGAGGCTGCGCACGGCGCTGTATCCGCACCTGGTGCCCATCGCGAACCGCTGGAACACGGCGATGGGAATCGACGTGCGGTATCCGGACGCGCACGCGGACTTCCTCGCGCGCTGCCATGAAGCCGGGCAGGTGCGGCCCACGCCCCTGCTCCTGCGCTACGGCGTGGACGACTACAACTGCCTGCACCAGGACCTGTATGGGGAACACGTCTTCCTGCTCCAGGTGGCCATCCTCCTCTCCGAACCCGGGCGGGACTTCACGGGCGGCGAGTTCGTGCTGACGGAGCAGCGCCCCCGCATGCAGTCCCGCGCGGAGGTCGTCCCGCTGCGCCAGGGAGACGCGGTCGTCTTCGCGGTGCACCACCGCCCGGTCCAGGGCACGCGGGGCACGTACCGCGTCAACCTGCGTCACGGTGTCAGCCGCGTGCGCTCCGGGCAGCGGCACACGGCGGGGATCATCTTCCACGACGCGGCTTGAACCCATGAACGTGGACACCGAACACTGACCGAACAGGCACTAGCAACCACCTCCACTCCAACACAAACAGCACATCTAAAAAACCAGAGATGCTACCGGCCGCAAAACTCTACCGCAACAAGGCTCACATTCTACTCAAGAGGCGACGCAGGCCGCGCCTTTGCAGCATGACCGCCCGCTTTGAGCGCAGGCATGGGCTCTGGAAAGACTCTGGCACTACCTCTCGATCGTGGAGCGCACGCTGGTCGAGAAGCCCCCCGTGCGCCACCTTCGCTTTCTCGAAAACACAATGACGATGTCCACTGCTGACTCCTCGCACTCGGCAGATGCATCACACTCCATCAATGCATCTGCCGAGGCATCACCAAGCGTTGCTAGCGGCCACACGCAGCACGGAGTTCGAATCCCAACGCACGATACGCGCCTCCATGAAAGGCAAGACCAGGCACATACTCCCATGTGCTCGAAGTGCGCCCCCTCATGTACGCAGGCTGAAGCTGAGTCGATGGCGACTGATCCGCACAGAAATACACATCATCTCGCGCCGTCCGATCGAACGCAGCACCGACGTAGATTCGACCTGACACCACCACGTTCGACGCAATGCCCACTTCGGTCGGAGTAAAGCAATCTGACGTGAGTGCTCTCCCCGAGAACGCGACTTCAGCCAGAGGTGTTCCCGGCGCCCCGCCCGAACCATTATCATCATAGACAACCACGGTTCCGGACCACGATCCAGCTCCAACGCTGCTTCGAGCACGAACCGTGATGGCATCAAGACGAACAGGCACCGCACCTACATCGAAAGCCCCAACATACTCACCAACGCCAGTGACAGAAGCTATCCACCCATAGGAATTTTCGAACACCCCATCATTCGGAACCCTATTACCAACAAAAACCTCGCACCCATTTGCCACAACTCCATCGCAGTTTGCATACCCAGGAACGCAATCAATCGAACACCCACTCCGACAGGCGGGAGTAGCGTTGGGCGCAGCAGCGCAGACACTGCCACAGGCAAGACAGTTGTCCTTGTCTGCCTGAGGATTAACGCATCCTGTCGCACAGGCGATTGTCCCTGCGGAACACGCACACACACCATTCCCCATGCATTCAGACCCTTCCGTGCATACGCCGCACGATCCGCCGCAACCATCAGGTCCACAACTGCGACCAGAACACTGTCGCGTGCAGCAGGCACCGGTTGCTTCACTGCAAATCTGGCTTGCATCACATGAACCACACGTGACACCGCCGACGACACCGCACGTCCTCCCTCGACAAGGATTCAGCACAAGTTCAGGGCGGCAGTCGATTAGATTGAAGCCAGTGGCATCATACTTGACTTGCAGCGTGCCGGACTTTCCCCCACTCATGACGCGGATAGACAGAGAGCGATTCGGCCCCTCCAGAGGGCTGCAAATCCCGACTACGTAGTTCGATCGCGAACGAGCATCGAGCCGATTGGCAATTTCCGCAAATTTGGCAACGATAGCATTCGGATCACTAACGAAACACCTATCAGGCTCCCCGGCAAGCTCACAAACCACATTGACATCAAACTCCGCCGACGACTCCTTGACCGGAATTGCAAAAGCTTCAAACCCGTCCTCAGGCATTGCTCTCAACTTCGACAGAGCCTCTGACTTGAGCCGTTCGGAATCGCCCGTTTCATGTACACCATCCGTCAGCAACACAAGTGAGCGCGAGGTCAGCGAACTCTCTCCAGTTGGAGCCTGCATTTCAAGGTATTCAAGCGACTTGATATAGGCGCCGTAAAGATTTGTGGATCCGCGTCCGGGATCTTTCTCGAGAGTTTGAAGAGTGGCCTCGATCATTTCCGGATCGGAGGTGAAATCCAGGGCCAAGCTCGACGCCGCTGTGCTTCCGAAAGCATAAATGGCGACCTTGGGACGAAGCCGCAGATCTGGCTGCTCTGTTAGTATTGTTCGAACAAGCTCTCGTGCGCCCTGAACAACCTGCGCCTGCCGACCAGGGGTTCGAGTGATTGAGAAGCTCATATCGAGAACAAGCATTACATATGAACGAATATTATCGTTTCGCTCGACCAGAGGCACCGAACCGCCCTCCGAGCCAAACTCATGCCCCGTCTCATCATTAATGATTTTGATCTGGTCGCCAGTCTGAAGGCCTGCCATCGGTGCGCCTTCGCAGGTCTCGACCACAAAGGGAACTCGTACGCCAGCAATCTCCGGGCTAACCCAGACTTCGCCGCGGCGGCTCACTCGGAGTCCTTTACAGATCTCCTGCCCCGAACCACCATCGGTAGGTTTTGGTGCGGGGTCATCTGAATCAGGGCACCCGCAGAGAATGATTACACTGAGGATTACTAGCAGTGCCCGTCCATTGATAGCGCCAACCCAGGCATCGGCAGTTCGTTGAGTCATCACGTACCCCCCACGATGTCCTATTGAGTATACTCGATCATGAGAATCGGTGATTACAGCAGGGCATACTCCTTCCGCCCCTCATTCGTTACACCGTCGGACACACCTGACCGCCGCAAATGCAGTCCCACGCGGAGGTCGTTCACTTGAGCAAGAAGAAGCGCGGTCGCTTTCTCGGTGCATCGCCGCCCGGACCAGAGCACGTGGGGTATGCATGCACCGCGTCAATCAGCGGCACTGAGTCAGTCGAGTGGGCTCTGCTGGTAGACACGCTTCGGGAATCAATTCCCGTGAACCGGAGCAGCCTTGATCACAAAGTTGCACATTCGAGTCCACAAGCACGCAACAGTATCAGTACAAATGCAATAGTGGCTTTCCCCAGGGGTAAACCCCACCCACACAAAGCGCCCTTCATTTGCCGTAAGCGCTCACGGGGTGGTGCGCGCCTGCGGGGTCAGTGAGTCAGCGAACGGTGGGCCTCACCGCGCTCGACGTGGGCTGGGGGCGGATTAGAAAGACTGGAACATCGCCACGCCCGACCCGAGAGATGCGCGTATCGCGGAACGGGAGGCGCATCTGCGCAAGCACCTCGCGTAACTCCTCGAAGCCTCCGTCCTTGGACCCGCCGGGGTACGCCGCCGAGGAAGTCGGAGCCGACAGGGCGCAAGCCAGGAGGCCAGCCTGGACACAGGGGCGGCAAGCGCGAGTTGCTGCCGTCGGACAAGGTGGCGCAGGGGGTGACGGTGCCCGCACCGGAGCATTGCACGGACTGCACCGGGCCTCTGTTGCGACTGGAGCGCACGCCTCACGCACGACTCCACCAGGTAGTGGAGTCGCCGCGCATCGTGCCTGAAGTGAAGCAGTACGATTTGCACGCGGGATGGTGCGCCGGGTGCGACAGATGGCGCAGCGCACGGCTGCCGACGGGAGTGCCCGAGGGCGCCTCCGGTCCGCGCCTGACAAGCTTCATCTCCCCTTGCACCGGGCGCGTCCGCCAGTCCAAGCGGCGGGGGCAAGAGTTGCTGGAGGACGTGCTGGGCGTGGAGCTGGCACTCGGCAGCGTCAGCAACCTTGAGCAGGCGGTGAGCAGCGCCCTGGCGGCGCAGGTAGACGAGGCCCGTGCGTATGTCCGGACGCAGTCGGCCGTGTGCATCAGGCTGAAACCAGGTGATGGCAAAAGCAAGCCAGGCACTGGCTGTGGGTTGCCAGTACCGCGAACCCTCATCTCTGACAGGTGGTGTACCGACAACCAGGCCCTGTCTGATGGATGTGAGAGCGCCGGTTGTTGTCTCCGCAAAGAGGCAGGCCGAGATGATGCGCTACGAGTTGGACGAGCGGCAGTGGAGGGCCCTGGCCCCTCTGCTGCCGCACCAGGGGCGAGGTGGGGCCTGGAGTGACCACCACACGGTGCTCAATGGGATTCTCTGGCGCCTGCACACGGGCGCTCCCTGGCGCGACCTGCCCTCGCGCTATGGCCCCTGTCAGATCGTCTATGACCGCGTCGTGCGCTGGCGCAAGGACAGCACCTGGCTGCGGATGATGCACACGCTCCAGGCGCAGATGCGGACCCAGGACGAGTTGGACTTGAGCGTCCTCTTCGTCGACTCAACCGTCGTGCGTGCCTCCCGCGCCGCTGCGGGAGGCGGCAAAAGGGGAGCCTACACGAGCCCGAAGACCACGCCTTGGGGCGCTCGCGCGGGGGCTTTTCCACCAAGCTCCACCTCACCTGCGAGTCGCATCGCCACGTGCTCTCCGTCGCCCTGATGGCGGGACAGGCCAGCGACTTGACGGGCGGCGTCCACGCCCTGGACGCGGTCCGCGTCCAAGGCCCACGCGGGCGCGCGCGCCAGCGGCCGGGCACCCTGGTGGCGGACAAGGGCTACCGCTTCGAGGCCGTACGCACCTGGGCCCGGAAGCACCACGTGCGCGCCGTGCTTCCGCGTCGCGCGGACCAGACCCGCTTCAACGCTCGATGCCGCACGAGCTTCGACCCAGCCCTCTACCGGCAAAGCAATGTCATTGAGCGCGCCATCGGCCATTTAAAGGACAAGCGCGCCATCGGCACGCGCTACGACAAGCTCGAGATCAACTACCTGACCCTGGTTCAGGTGGCGCGCATCTTCTCCTACCTGCGCCGCCTGCATCCATCAGACAGGGCCTGGCGGCGGCCGCGAATGCCTGCGCTCCGCAGAGCTTCTACATCCAGGTCGAAGCGGACTTCGGGCTTCCGTGGGGCGACGACACGCTGATTGGCACCACCAAGCTCCCGGACTTCTACTTCACGGCCGGGACGCTGACGCCCACGACCATCACGCCGGGCGGGACCACCAGCTTCACGGCGGACCTCTACACGGCCTGCCCCGTGAGTTCCGCGTCCACGATTGGGGGCTTCCTGACGAACGCCAGCTACAACGTGCTCAGCTACATCGGTGGGATTGGCGTGGGCACGGGCGCGGGGACGCTCTCCGTTCCGTCGACGTCCATCACCTTCTCGTCGGCCATCGCGCCCGGGACCTACTACCTGGTCCTGGTGGCGGACGTGGACGCGGTCATCTCGGAGAGCAACGAGAACAACAACCAGGGTGCGTTCACATTGCAGGTCGTCGCGAGTCCGCCCTTGACGGTGCAGGATTCGGCCAGCGTGCTGGATTCCGACCTGCCCGGCCCGGTCCGCGCGAAGCTGGAGCAGTACGCCCCCACGATCGGGTTCGTGGACGGCTACGCCTCCATGTCGCGCTGATGAAGTGAGCCAGCCGCCGCAATCTTGTTTTCCCAGTGTATCTGGGAAGGCAGACTGTGATGGATAATGGCCCGGACAGCGTTGCCGTGCACCTGCGGCTGCTGTCGCAGTCCCCTCGCTCACTCACCGGAGAATCCAATGAAGCGGATAGGGATGATCATCGCGCTGTTCGTCTGCGTGACCGCGGCCTCTCAAGCTCGAGCCGCCGCCATGAAGCCAGCGGCGCTGCGCGAACGCATCAGCGTGTCGCTGGCCGCCGACAAGCGTGAGGTGGCGCTGACCCTGGCGAAGCAGGACACGGTGCTGCGAAAAGCGCTCGCTTCCCGCTTGAGCGGCGAGCACCTCTCCGTGGATCTGAAGCAGTGGCTGGGCGCCGTGTCGGCCCCGTCCTCTGTCAGGGGCGTGGCGGAGCGAGCGGACCTGAACATCCGCCGGCTCAAGGGCATCGATCGGGAGCTCGACAGCCTGCTTCAGCTTCGTCTGGCCAGCGCGTCCATGCTGGCGGCATTGCAGCAAGGCGTTGAGCCCCTCTACGCATACGAGCCGGATGGCGATGACGCCCAGTGGCGATTCATCGAGGCCTTCGATGGCCTGGGCCGCGTGCACCACCTCGACGTGCACCGCATGCCCGACCAGCCGGTGCTGGTGGTGGACCTCGACGCGCGCAGGGACCTGGCCGCCGGCATCAAGCTGATGCGCGAGCAGCTCGTGGCACTCGGGCAACGTCCCCTGCCCGCCCTGGACACGGCCGCCGCGGCGACCAGCACGCCGGTGACCATCCTCGATCGCATCTACCTGAACGACGACCAGGAGCCCTGGATCTCCGGTAACGCGGAGGTCTATGCCATCGTCAACGGTGTCGACCCCAGCCGTGACGCGCCGCAGGTGGACATCGTCGACATGCCCTATCTGGACGTGGCCGGCAGGACCTACTCCCCGAACCAGGTCCTCATCTTCTGGGAGCGTTACCGCTGGGCGGCGGCGAACGTCATCCTCATGGAGCACGACGACAACACCAGCTACCAGGAGCTGGTGAGCTACCTGTTCAATGTCGCGAGCCAGATCCTGACCGCCATGGGCCAGCCGGAGATTGGCGCCCTGGTGGCCCTGGGCAGCGGGCTGGTGGACCGCATGCCAGGCGAATGGTTCACCAACGACGACGACTACGTCGATTCGTTCTACACCCTGGAGAAGAACCACTTCTACACCGACTACAGCGGAGCACGCGGTAACGCGGTGGTGTCGCTCAGGCCGTACGAGCTCGCGAGCCAGTAACCGTCGGCAGGCACGGGAAGCCGTACCGGCGCTGCTGGCCGGCGGTGGGGGGCGAGGTGGCCATGCTCGCCCCCTCCTGGTCAGCGTCCGGCCTGGGCCAGGAAGTCGGCGGTCGGCAGGACCCTGGCGTAGCCCATCCCCAACGCGGCCAGGAACGCGGCATGGACCTGGGGCGCGGGCACGTGCTGGCCCTGGAACTCCAGGCTCCGGGCCGCGCACGCATCCCCAAGCACGGTGACCGTGTAGCCCAGGTCCGCGGCCGCCCGCACGGTGGCATCCACGCACATGAGGGTCATCATCCCCACGACCACCAGGTGCTTCACCTCCAGGGCCCGCAGACGCTCCTGGAGGTCCGTCTCACGGAAGCTGTTGGGGAAGTGCTTGAGCACCACCGCTTCACCCTGTCGGGGCGCGACTCGAGGATGGATCTCCGCGCCCGGAGTCCCCGGAAGGAAGAAGGTGGCGCCGGGCTGCGGTGATTCGTGGCGGATGTGGATGACCGGAGCGCCGAGCTCCCGGAAGCGGTCCAGGGCCGCCCGGGCCTCCGTGGCCGCGGCATCCGAACGATCCAGTTCGAACCGCCCCCCGGGGAAATAGTCATTCTGGATGTCGATGAGCAGCAGTGCGGTGTTCTCCACGGACGTCCTCCTTCATTCGGGTCCTGGTGCGTCGCCACGTCGAATACGCGGGCCCGCGCCCGGGGGGGAGTGTCCGGATTGACAAATCCGGGGCGGAAACCGACAAACGCGCATGCCTGCCGGGTCCTCGTCGATTCGTGTCGCGGTGCTGGCCCTGGAGGGCTGCGTGGCCTCCAGCGTCTCGGGCCCGCTGGACGTGTTCGCCATGGCCAACCGCCTGAGCAGGGACCAGGGAGGCGGAGAACCCTTCACGACGGAGCTCGTGGCGCCCCTCCCCGGCCCCGTGCGCAGCTTCCATGGCCTGATGCTGGGCCCGGCGCGGGTGCCGGAGCCGACGGAACGCTTCGACGTCGTCATCATCCCCGCGCTCGTGGGCGACCTGGAGCAATGCGTGGCGGAGCGCTCCACCCGGGACTGGCTGGCGGGACAGCACACGCGAGGCGCGAAGCTGGCGGCGGTGTGCGCGGGCGCCTTCCTGCTCGCCGAGGCAGGGATCCTGGAGGGCCGGGAGGCCACCACCCACTGGGGGCTGGCCCGGGACTTCGCGACCCGCTATCCGCGCGTGGCGCTCAAGCCGGAACTGCTCCTGGTGGACCATGGCGACGTGCTCACCACGGGCGGCATCACCGCCTGCCTGGACCTCTGCCTGCACCTGGTCGCGAAGCAGGTCTCCGCGGAGCTGGCCGCGCTTTGCGCCAGGATGCTCCTGGTGGAACCCGGCCGGCGGTTCCACGCCCCAGACAGGGTGCACGCCACGCCTCGCGACCACGGCGACACCGCCGTGCTGCGCGCCCAGGAGTGGCTGGAGGCCCACCTCTCGGAGCCGGTGACCCTGGCGGGAGCGGCCGGGGCCGCGAGCCTGGGCGAACGCACGCTGCTGCGCCGGTTCCGCAAGGCCACCGGCGATACGCCCCTGGACTACGTCCAGCGCCTGCGCATCGAGGCCGCCCGGCGACTCCTGGAGACCACGCCTCGAACCGTGGAGGACATCTCCCAGTCCGTCGGCTACGCCGACACCACGTCGTTCCGGCGCCGCTTCAAGGCTCGCACCGGACTGTCTCCAGGCTCCTACAGGAAGCGGTTCGCGCTGCGCTAGCGTTGCCGTGCGCCACTTCCACCGGGAGGGCCTCCGTTCTAGGCGCTCCGGGCGCGTACGTCCTGGAGTGCCGTGGCTGTCCGCGCGACGAGCCTCCCCGTGACGCCCTTCGGCAGCACCACGCCGAAGAAGAAGCCCTCCTCGAAGGGCTCCGTCGAATCCAGGTGGACCTTCACGCGGGAGGCAATCGTCGTCAGCGCCGTCTTCAGGAACACCATCGCGAAGTCCGCGCCCACGCACGCGCGTGGCCCTCGCCCGAAGGGGAAGAAGTGGCCGCTCCCCAGCGGGTCTCGCGTCGTGCCTCCGTCCAGCCAGCGCTCGGGCGTGAACGTGTCCGGGTCCGGCCAGTGCGCCGGGTCGCGGTGCAGGTGCTGGTTCGAGATCATGATCATCGCCCCCGCCGGCAACGTGACCCCGGCGAGCTGCGTGTCCTTCGACGGCGTGCGCGTCATCACCCGGACCGCGGGCAGGATGCGCAGCGCCTCATAGGCCACCGCCTCCGCCCACTTCGCGGACTCCAGCTTCTGGAACGTCAGCGGCCCGTCCGCCACCAGCGCAGCCGCCTCGGTGGCAAGACGCGCGTCGGCCTCGGGATACTTGTTGAGCTGGTGGAACGCCCCCACCAGCGTGACGCTGGAGGAGAACGCGCCTCCGAAATACGTGCCCCCGAGCATGTGCGCCAACACCTGATCATCGATGCCCGGGGTCTCCCGCAGGTAGCGGGACATGACGTCCATGGCCCCCGGGTCCCGCCGCTTGCGAGCCTCACGGATGCGGTCCACGAAGTGCCCGTAGAAGCGGGCCTTCACCGCCTCGAAGTCCTTGGGCGGCTTCACGAACTTCAGCGGCAGCTTCGACTGGATGCGTGCGTCCGCCGCCCTCGCGAGCAGCATGAAGTCCTCGAACACCTGATCCGGCAGCTTCTCCCCCACCTGCGCCACCGAGAACGCGTCGAACGTCATCCGGCGCAGCGCGGGCGTGAAGTCGATGCGGTCCTGCTTCAGCAACGCGTCCACGGACTCGGAGATGGCCGCCTGCATGGGGCCCACCATGTCCGCCAGCGACTCCGCGGCCCACGGCCGGGCCGTGGGCTCCAGGGCGCGCTTCTGGACCCAGTCCCCGCGCAGCTCCGCCGTGAAGGCCGTGTCGTCCGTCGTGGACGGACGGATCTGCTCGCTGATGTTGCCCTTCTCGAACTCCATCCGGCGCGGGGACTCGTAGACCTCCGCGATGAGCGCCGGGTCGTTGAGCACCAGCCCGGGATTGGGTCCCATCCAGATGAGCGTGACGCCGCCGTACTCGCGGCCATAGCGCGCGCAGACATCCCAGGGCGAAGCCCCCAGGAAGTCCCCGGCCGTGCCGAGGATCCCCGGCTGGGGGCCGGGCAGTGACGCGAACGGCTTGCGCTTCGCGCCGAAGAACAGGTTGAAGATGCCGCGAGAGAGGGCGTTGGGCACGGGCGGTGGCTCCTGACAGCGCTAGACGGTGATGCCGCAGGGGATGCGGTCGGCCTGCAGCACGGTGTAGGGCACCGCGCTCTGCGCGTTGCGCGCCTTCACGGCCTCGCTCTGCGCGCGCAGCCGGGAGTGGAAGCGGTCGCGGATGGCGATGAGCTCCGGCTCCTGGAAGTAGTCCTCGCGCCAGCCGCCCTCGTGGAGCAGGTACTCCTCGTCGTCCCCGAAGCTGGACAGCGCGCGGCCCACGGCCACCTGCCAGAGCATCTGCGTCTTGGAGGGAATCATCGCGTCGATGTCCTTCTCCCCCAGGACGCCCTTCTTGCGCGGCGGAGGCTGGCGCATGCACAGCGGCGCGTTGGGCACGAAGGCGTAGTGCTCGTACTGGAGGTAGTTCACCGCCGCGTGCTGGACGCTCACCGTGAAGAGGACCGTGGTGAGGATGTCCGTGAGGTCGGATACGCGCTTCAGCTCCGCGCACGGGAGCTTGTCCACGGGCAGGCCGTGCTCGGTGAGGTCCTTCCACCAGCGCTGCATGTCGGTGTCGTGCACCAGGTCCTCGTCGGACCTGTAGAAGTGCCCCAGCACGCCGCCCACGTACTCCTCCAGGGCGTCCCACAGCAGCAGCGCGTCATCCCGGTACGGGTAGTTCGGGAGCACCGCGGGGTCGAGCACGCCGCGCCGCTCGATGTCCGGGCGCGGCTGGTTGTCCGTGAGCTTCCAGGCCCGGTATCCCTTCTTGCCCAGGAACAGGTGCCCCTGGTCGGGGCCTCCGGTGGCGATGAGGTCGTCGAACACGCCGCCCTCCGCGAGCAGGCCCTTCCGCGCGCCCTCGTTGATGGCGAGCGTGTAGCGGAAGTGGCGCCGCAGCAGCTTGTAGACAGGGTGCGGGTCCGGGAGGTTGCGCATCGTCGCCACCACGAACGGCTCCGCCACGAAGTGGGTGCGCAGCGCGTGGCCCACCATCTGGTGCGCGTTGCCCTCGCTGCACCGCAGGTAGATCTTCGCGGCCAGCCAGTCGTGCGGACTGTCATTGGGCGTGAACACCGGATCCAACTCCGGATCCCGCCCGAGCTGGATGGCGATGGGCCGCAACTGCCGCGTGTCATCCAGGTACAGCAGGCACCGGGACGCGGGCGCCCACCGGCGCTCCTCGACGCCCGCCTTGTCCGTCTTCTTGAACATGGGCACGTCGCCCAGGATCTCGAAGTCGAGGAGGAACACGCGCTTGCCGGACAGCGCCTGCTGGAGCGTCGTGCCGGGCGAAAGCTGCCCCTTCAGCGCGTCGTCCGTCACGGGCATGCCCTCCGGCAGCGCGGTGATGGACTGGATGTGGACGGGGCTGATGCCCTGGACGGCCTGACGGGCGAACTCCACGTCGTCCTGCCAGCGCTGGGCGAGCTTGGGAAGCTCCAGCCCCTTGAAGAAGTCGAAGATGTCGACCAGGCCGTTCCACGCCTTGGTGAGCACGGGCATGTGCAGCTTGATGGCCGCCAGCGTCTTCGCGATGACGACCTCGTAGCTGCCGTCCACGAGCCCCCGGTAGAGCTCGTCCTTGGGGAGCGGGCGCGCCTCCGAGATGTCGAGCGCGCCCGGCAGGCCCGCGGTCGCCTCCGCGGGGCGCCACGGATACATGCGCTGGCGGGCCTGGAGCAGCTCGTGCCGGGCGGCCTTCTCCCGCTCGTGCGGGACGTGCTGGGGCAGCCGCGCGGTGCCCTCCAGGACGTCCGCGGTCGTCTTCGCCAGGACCCAGCGGTAGTACGGGAAGAACCAGTGCCTCCCCGTCGCGGTGACGGTCACCGAATCCAACAGCCAGTCGCCGCCCACCCCGCCGCCCGCGTTGGAGAAGCGCAAGAGCAGCAGGTCGCCCAGGTCCTCCGCCTTGACGACATAGGCATCCACCGCCCCGGCCTCGAAGTCGTTGTGGAAGCGCTTGTCCAGGGTCTGCGGCGGGCTTTCACCCTTCGTGCCCACCAGGACCACGGAGATGGTCGCGTTCGTTCCGGCACCGAGCTTCGAGTTCGTGCGAATCGTTAGCGTGTAATCGACAGTCATGGATTTCCCCACTAGCACGTCAAACCCAAGGTACGCCGATGAAGTCGCGGCGGACAAGCCACGGCTCGCGCCGGGCCGCTCATCGCAGGCGCGTGCCTGGGAGCCGATAGTGGATCGCCCCCAGGGATGAAGGCCCGGGCCACCGTGGTAGCTTCCGGCGCGATGAAGCGCGCTCCTGATCGTCCCCTGTGGGTGGGTGGTTCCGCCAAGACCTCACTGCATGGGATTGAGGCCCGGCGCTGATGCGGACCGCGTGGCGCCGGCTGTTGACCTCGCTGGGGTTCTCGTCGAAGGCCGTGGAGCCGCCGCTCCTGGAGGCGGAGGAGCTGGCCCGGTGGTACGCGGGGCTGGGGCTGAAGGAGCGGCTGGCGGTCAGCCGCAACCTGGTCCAGCAGGTGCGCGCGCCGCGAGCGCTCCGGGACGTGTCGGCCCTCCCCGCCGTCGTCACCGGCAGGTTGATGTTCGAGCATGACGGGCCCCAGGGCCCCATTCCCCTGCACCACATCAAGGTCGAGCTGTGGGACCGGGACTTCGGCACGCCAGACGACTTCCTGGGAGAGGGCTTCACGGCGGCGGATGGTTCGTTCGCCATCCGCTACGACCCGGCGGACGCGGGTGAAGGCGACCTGCCGGACCTGGAGCTGCGCTTCTTCGAGCCGCAGCACACGTTCCGCCAGGACGGCCGCGTGGTGGAGACCTGGAGGCGCATCGGTTCGGAGCGGGGACCGGATGACCACGCGGGGCGGGAGTACGACTTCGGGACGCTGCGGCTGCCCTACTGGGAATACGATCCGACGACGCCGCTGGCGCGCCTGCTGGTGGTGGAGGAAGGCACTCCGCCGACGGGGTACGCGCCCGGACGCGCGCTGGCGATGCTCAAGGCCGTGGCGCCCATCGAGCTGGTGAAGCGTCAGCACCAGTTGCAGATCCGCCTGGGACAGGCGCCAACCCTGGCGAAGATCCAGGCGGACTACCCGGAGACGACGACGGTCCGGATGGAGCGCGAGTCCCCAGGCTCCTCGCGGAGCGATGCGTGGTTCGGGGAGCGCCTGCTCAACGGGATGTTCTCCAGCGTCCTGGACCGCGACCCGGAGGTGCCTGGGGACGACCAGGCCTTCCGGCTGTACCTGCCGTGGAACGCCTATGAGCAGGACGGCGTGCACTGCCTGCCGGACGTGGACCTCCGGCTGCGGCTGGTGGACGGCAAGCTGATGCCCCAGCGGATCATCCTGGGCATGCGGGAGCCCGGTGCGACGGCGCCCGGCTCACCCGTGACGCGCCGGACGTACACGCCCGCGGACGGCGCGGCCTGGGAGGCGGCGAAGCGGATGGCGCGGGTGAGCGCGACGCTGGACGTGGAGCTGGGCAACCACCTGGGGCAGTGCCACTTCAACGTGGAGCAGTACGCCATCGCCGCGCACCGCAACCTGCGCCGCAATCCCTTGCGCTGGCTGCTGATGCCGCACCTGCGCGAGGTGGTGTTGATCAACCACGCCGCCAACGGGTTCCTGGTGGGCCCCACGGGGTACATCTCGCGGGCCAGCGCCTTGACGGAGCGGAGCATCAACCAGCGGCTGGAGCACCTGCTGGGGAGCTACGACTGGAAGGGCTTCGCGCCCGCGACGCCGGTCTGCGAGGGGCACCGCTACGCGCACGCGGGGCAGCTCTTCTGGAAGCTGCTCGGGGAGCACATCGACGCGTTCTTCGCGGAGCACGGCGCGGCGATTGAAGCGCAGTGGCAGGAGGTGCACCGGTTCTCCGACGACCTCGTCGCGCACTCCGCGCCCGCGTTCGTCTGCCGTTATCTCCGGGCGAAGGTGCCGGGGAAGGACGCGCCGTGGTTCGTGCGCTCGGAGCGCATGGACCTGGACGCGAAGGTCACCGAGCCCCGCGCCAGGGCGGTGAGCGCGGTGACCCGCACGCAGACGCCCCAGCCCGGCGAGGTGGAGGCGCTGAAGCACCTCTGCCGCTACGTCATCTTCTTCGCGACGTTCCGGCACGCCTGGGCGAACAACCTCCAGTGGGAGGACGCGGGAGAGGTCCTGTACGCATGTCTGGGATTGCGCTGGGGCAAGGGCGGCGCGCTGTCCCCGGAGGAGGACCTGGACGTCGCGCCGACCCCGGATGAGGCGACGGAGATGCTGTGGATCTCCTGGATGCTGTCCAAGACGAACTACGGCTTCATCCTGTCCAACGAAGAGGAGGACGTGCATCCCCGGCTGCTGGAGCTGCTCCGGGCCCACGCCGCGGACTTCGCGGCCCTGGGCCTGGACGTGCGGACGGTCAGCTCCCGCATCAACATCTGAGCGGCCTCAGTACGTCCAGGGGAAGCGCTTGAAGTCGCGCTTGCGCTTCTGCACGAACGCGTCGCGGCCCTCCTGCGCCTCCTCCGTGCCGTAGCCCAGACGCGTGGCCTCGCCCGCGAAGAGCTGCTGGCCCACGAGCCCGTCGTCCGGGAGGTTGAAGGCATACTTCAGCATCTTGATGGCCGTGGGGCTCTTGGTGTTGATCTCCGCCGCCCACTCCAGCGCCACCTTCTCCAGGTCCTTGTGCGGCACGGCCTTGTTGATGGCGTTCATCTGGAACGCCTCGTCCGCCGTGTAGGCCTGGCCCAGGAAGAAGATTTCCCGCGCCCGCTTCTGCCCCACCTGCCGCGCCAGGAGCGCGCTGCCGTAGCCCGCGTCGTAGCTGGCCACGTCCGCGTCCGTCTGCTTGAACATCCCGTGTTCCTTGCTCGCGATGGTCATGTCACACACGACGTGCAGGCTGTGCCCGCCGCCCGCCGTCCAGCCCGGCACCACCGCGATGACGACCTTCGGAAGGAAGCGGATCTGCCGTTGCACCTCCAGGATGTGCAGGCGTCCCAGGCGCGCGGGGTCCGCCGCGTCCTCGCCGGGCTCGTACTTGTAGCCGTCCTTGCCGCGGATGCGCTGGTCGCCTCCCGAGCAGAACGCCCACCCGCCGTCCTTCGGCGACGGCCCGTTGCCCGTGAGCAGCACCACGCCCACGTCCGTCATGAAGCGCGTGGCCTCCAGCGCCCGGGCCAGCTCGTCCACCGTCTTCGGACGGAACGCGTTGCGCACCTCCGGCCGGTTGAACGCGATGCGCACCGTGCCCTGATCCACCGCGCGGTGGAACGTGATGTCCTTGAACTTGTGGCCTTCCACCGGCTGCCAGCGGGACGCGTCAAAGAGGTCCGAGACCATGCGCTGTCTTGCTCCGAATTGGGGAGAGTGAACGGCCCGGAACCCTACCGGTTTCCGCTCGGGGACGCCCGCGCTACCGTGCGCGCCATGTCCACGAGCCTGCTCGTCGTCCATGTCCACGTGCACGTGCTGCCCCAGCACGTCGACGCCTTCCTCCAGGCCACCCTCGCCAACGCCCGCGAGAGCGTGAAGGAGCCCGGCATCGCCCGCTTCGATGTCTGCCAGGACAACGAAGACCCCACCCGCTTCGTCCTCGTGGAGGCCTACCGCACGCCGGACGCTCCCGCCGCGCACAAGGAGACCGCCCACTACCTCACGTGGCGTGACACCGTCGCCCCCATGATGGCCGAGCCCCGCGCCGCCCGCCGCTACACCAACCGCTTCCCCGACGACGCGGCCTGGTGACATGTCCACCGCCCCCTTCGAGTTCGCCACCGCCACCCGCGTCCTCTTCGGCCCGGGCCGCGTCCAGGAAGTCCCCGACCTCGTGCGAGGCCTCGGCGGGCGGAAGGTGCTGCTCGTCACCGGCACCAACCCCACCCGCGCGGAGCCCGTCCGCGCCGGGCTCGAACGGCTGGGCATCCCGTCCGCCTCCTTCCGCGTCCCGGGCGAGCCCACCGTCGAGCTGGCGCGCGAAGGCACCGCCGCCGCCGTGGACTCCGGCTGTGACGCCGTGGTCGCCATCGGCGGAGGCAGCGCGCTCGACGCGGGCAAGGCCATCGCCGCGCTCGCCGCCAACGGGGGCGACCCGCTGGACTACCTGGAGGTCATCGGCCGGGGACAGGCGCTGACGAAGCCGTCGCTGCCGTTCGTGGCCGTGCCGACCACGGCGGGCACCGGCTCGGAGGTGACGCGCAACGCGGTGCTGGGCTCGAAGGAGGCCGGCGTGAAGGCCAGCCTGCGCAGCCCGATGATGCTCCCCCGCGTCGCCCTGGTGGACCCGGACCTGCTGGAGCACGCGCCCGCGGACGTGCTCGCGGCGGGCGGCCTGGACGCGCTGTCGCAGCTCATCGAGCCGTTCCTGTCCATCCGCGCCCAGCCGCTCACGGACGCGCTCGCGCGCGAAGGCATGCGGCGCTCGGCGCGCTCGCTGCGCAAGGCGGTGCTGCACGGCCCCGGTCCAGCGGAGCGCGAGGACCTGGCCCTCGCCAGCCTCTTCGGCGGCCTGTGCCTCGCCAACTCAGGGCTGGGCGCGGTGCATGGCTTCGCGGCGCCGCTGGGCGGGATGCTCGGCGCGGCCCATGGGGCGCTGTGCGCCGCGCTGCTGGGGGCCACGCTGGAGGTGAACCTGGAGGCGCTGCGCTCGCGCGCTCCGGGCCACCCCGCCCTGCCCCGCATCCAGGAGGTGGCGGTGCTGCTCACCGGCCAGTCCAACGCCCGCGCCGAGGACGGCATCACCTGGGTGAAGGACCTGGTCCACGCCGTGCGCATCCGGGGCCTGCGCGACATGGGCCTCACCGACGCGGCCCTCCCGGAGCTCGTCACCAAGGCCCGCGCCGCCAGCAGCATGAAGGGCAATCCGCTGCCGCTCACGGACGCGGAGTTGACGGCGCTCGTCGAACGGTCGATGTGAGGACCCACCCATGAAACCCGCCGCCCTCGTCCCCGTGGTGCTCGAACGCCTGCGCGAGAAGTATCCCGACGCGAAGTACGAGCTGAACTGGAACACGCCCTTCGAGCTGCTGGTGGCCACCATCCTGGCCGCGCAGTGCACCGACGAGCGCGTCAACCGCGTCACCGCCGAGCTGTGGAAGAAGTACGACGGCCCCCAGGCGCTCGCGGACGCGGACACCGCGGAGCTGGAGGAGGACCTGAAGCCCACCGGCTTCTTCAAGCAGAAGACCAAGACGGTGCAGGCCATGAGCCGCGCGCTGCTGGACGCCCACCAGGGGGAAGTGCCTCCTCGCATGGAGGCCCTGGTGGAGCTGCCCGGCGTGGCGCGCAAGACGGCCAACGTGGTGCTCAACACCGCGTTCCAGCAGGCCTCCGGCGTCATCGTGGACACGCACGTGGCCCGCGTCAGCCAGCGCCTGGGCCTGACGAAGCAGGAGAAGCCGGAGGCCATCGAGGCGGACCTGATGAAGCTGGTGCCCAGGGACGACTGGACCTTCTTCGGCCCCGCCGTGGTGCTGCACGGCCGCTACACCTGCGTGGCCAAGAAGCCCAGATGCGCGGAGTGCCTCCTCAACGACGTGTGCCCCAAGCTGGGCGTCGCCTGAGCCGTCACAGGTGCGCGAGCACCGCCAGCGTCAGCACCCAGTCCAGTCCGAGCTGGAGGAAGTAGTAGGTGGAGCCGTCCAGCGAGGAGCCAAACCCGGTGCCCAGGTGGCCCAGGGGCCCCGCGAAGAACTTCATGCCCACCTCGGCCCCCAGGTTGATGGGGTTGCGCCGTGAGCCCTCGACCTCCAGGTAGGGGCCCACGAGCGCCCGGGCGTAGGGCGCGAACCAGTTCGTCACGAAGTGCTGATAGCCCACGGTGGCGTTCAGCGACGCCCGCCTGGGGTCCGCGCTCACGTTGAGGCCCAGCGTCAGCCGCCGCGCCTTGAGCCCCATGGGCTGCACGTTCACGTCCAGCGCCAGGCCCATGCCGCCGTCGAACGGGACGCGCCAGCCGAACGCGAACTCCGTCGTCGACTTGTCGATGGCCAGCGCCTCGTAGCGGAGGTGCGCCGCGCCCGCCACGTCCCCGCGCGCGTCCTGGAGGTCCGCGAGCGCCAGCGTGGCCTCCTCCGAGTCCTCGTCGTACGCCTTGCGCAGCGGCGGCTCCGCGCCGTCCAGGTCGCCCCGCGACAGCCGGTCCTTGCCCTGCGACAGGCACGCGGACGTGGAGCCCATCGCGCACGCGAGCCCGAAGGCCCGGTCCGCCTCCTCCAGCCGGTGGTCCACCTGGAGCTGCTTCGCCCAGGTCTCACAGGCCCAGGCGCTCCCGGCGTCGCACTTCTCCTCCAGGGTGGGGGCGCGCGTCACCTCGCTCGTCGTCACGCACGCCACCGTCAGCAGGCACGGCAACAGGCACAGCCAACGGCCAGGGGACGCACGAGGACCACGGACGGGTGGGGCCGCAACCATGGTCCACATTCAAACACACCGCCGGGCCGCGGCGCGTCTGGCACGTTGCGTCTTTCAGCGCTCCTCGCTCGGCCTGTCCGTGCGGTGCGCGTCGGCCTTCTGCTTCTCGGAGGCCGTGTCTCCCGAGCCGCCCACCCCCTGCCGGAAGCCCTCAGCGGCCTCGCGGCTGGACTCGCGGACGCTCTGCGCGGCCCGGCTGGCGCCGTGCTGGACGTCCTTGGCGGCCTTGCCCACCTCCTGCCCGGCCTGACGGGCGTTCTCGTTGACGGTCTGCTGCTGGTGTTCGTTGCACCCGGTCGTGAAGCCCACGGTGCCGATCACCCCCAGCACGACGAGCCCGTTGAAGCGGCGTGTCCACATGGTCGTCTCCCCCGAGGGTCCCGGCCCTCTGGGGTGAAACGTAGGCACGCCTGCTCCCCAACGAAGGCCTGGCTTCCCTACCGGAAGGGCTCGGGGCGCCGCTTGCCTGTCAGCCCCCGGCCGCATGGGCCTTGCGGAAGGCCTCCGGGGACGTGCCCCACCAGCGCTTGAAGGCGCGGTGGAAGGCGACCGGATCCGCGTACCCCAGCAGGAAGGACACCTCCGCGATGGACATGCGCCGCTGGAGGTAGCCCTGGGACAGCTCGCGCCGCAGCCCCTCCACGATTCCCGCGTAGGTGCGGCCCTCCGCCGCCAACTGGCGCTGCAAGGTCCGGGAGGGGACGCGCAGGGCCCTCGCCACCGAGGCGAAGGAGAAGTCGCCTCCCGCCAGCGTCCGCCGCACCTGCTCCCGCACCCGGTCCGACAGGGTGTCCGCGGCGGGCAGCCGCTCCAGGGCGCGGCGGGCGTGATGCTCGAACACGGCGTTGAGCAGCGCGTCCGCGTGGACGAAGGGCCGGTCCGCGTCCCCGGCGGCGAACTCCAGGTCGTTCGCGGGGGCGTTGAACTCCAGCGGGCAGCCGAAGAGGGCCTCGTGCTCGCGCGGATCCGCGGGCGGCGCGTGGACGAAGCGCGCGCGCAGGGGCCGCACGTCCACGCCGGTGAAGACGCGCACGCCCGTGGCAAGCTGCACCAGCGCGATCTCCGCGAGGTGCCGGTGCGCGGGCCGCCATGAGGGCCCCACGGGGGTGAAGCGCATCCGCACGCCGCGCGGCGTGTCCTCCACGACGAAGCGCTCTCCGTCGCCCCAGACGCGCTGGTAGCGGCAGCCGCGCACCATGGCCTCGCGCAGGTTGGCGCTGGTGAGGATGACGAGCGACGCGGGGTCGTCCGCGTCCATCACGTCCATGCCCGCCATGTGCAGCCCCAGGTTGTCATCCCCGGTGAGCGCCACGGCCCGCTCCAGGATGTCGTCCAGCACGGCGTAGGGGATGCGCGCCTCCGGGTCGCCCAGGTCCGACCCGCGCAGCCCCACCTCCGCGCAGAGCCGCTCCGAGGGAACGCCGCGCTTCGCCGCCGCGAGCAGCCCCTGCCGGGCCAGGCGGGCGGAGAGCGAAGGAGGAGCGGAGGACGCCACGGGCCGCAACGCTAGCGACCGCCTGGCGCACGCGGCAAGCCGTTCTGGCGCCAGCGGTCAGTGCACCCGACCCGCGCGGGCGGCACCTTGTCCCGCATGGACTCCACCGAGCACCCCGCCCTGCTGCCCCGCCTGCACCTGTTCGAGCTGATGGATCAACCCTGGTATCCGCGCGCGGCGCGCAACCTGTCCACGGACTACCTGCACACGGTGTCCACGCGGATGGGGCTGTTCGACGCGGCGGTGGACGTGCTCGCGAAGGGGCTCCAGGCGTCCGGCACGGACACGCTGGTGGACCTGTGCTCCGGCGGCCAGGGGCCCGTGCCCGGACTTCAGCGGCTGCTGGAGGCGCGCCACGGCCTGAAGACGCGGGCGGTGCTCACGGACCTGTACCCCAACGCGGAGGCCGCCGGGCAGGCCCGTGCGGAGGGCGCCACGTACCTCTCCCGGCCCGTGGATGCGCGGCGGGTGCCGGAAGACCTGCGCGGCATGCGGACGCTCTTCAACGCCCTGCACCACTTCCGGCCGGAGGAGGTGCGCGAGGTGCTGGAGGACGCGCAGCGGCGGGGCGAGTCATTCGCGGCCTTCGAGGTCGTGCACCGCACGCCGGGCGGAGTGCTGGGCACGCTGCTCGTGCCGCTGCTGGTGCTGCTCTTCACGCCGTTCGTCCGGCCGCTGACGCCCCTGCGCCTGCTGTTCACCTACGCGGTGCCTCTGGCGCCGCTGGCGCTCGCCTGGGACGGGCTGGTGTCCACGCTGCGGGCCCACCGGCCGGAGGAGCTGAAGGCCCTGACGCGGAGCCTCCAGCGCCCCGGCTACACGTGGGAGGTGGGCGAGGTGCGTGAGAAGGGCAAGGGCGCCGTCACCTACGTGCTCGGGATGCCCGCGCGCAGAGCGCTCCGTGCATCGCCACCGCGCTGGGAGTGACTCCGCGCACCGTCCAGCGCTGCCGCCGACGCTGGCGTGAGCAAGGGCTGGCGGGACTGGCTTGCGCGAGCCAGATGCCGTGGAACGCATCGTCCGCGCGCTGGAGCCGTTCGAACAGCGGGGATGTGGCCAGGTCCATGGAACGCCCCCTCACGCTGCCTTCGCGGCCGGTTTCATATGGGACACCGCCACGGCGCGGCAATGCGGCCCACTCCACGCGTGCTTGACGCGGCAGGGCCGGAGCGCTCGGATGCGCGGCACCTATGCCCACTCCCAAGCTGCTCACCCGCGCGGAAGCCACCGACTATCAGGAAACGTCCCGCAGCGCCGACGTGGTCGCCTTCGTCGACGCCCTGTGTGCCCAGACCAAGCTCGCGAAGCGCGTGGACTTCGGCCAGAGCGGTGAAGGCCAGCCGCTCATGTCGCTCATCCTGAGCGACCGCAACTGCTTCACGCCGGAGCTGGCGAAGAAGCAGAAGAAGCTCATCGTGATGGTGGAGGCCAACATCCACGCCGGTGAGGTGGAGGGCAAGGAGACCCTCCAGGCGCTCGCGCGCGACCTCACGCTCACGTCCCTGGGCAAGAAGCTGCTGGACCGGCTGTGCATCGTCTTCGTCCCCAACTTCAACCCGGACGGCAACGACCGCATCAGCAAGGGCAACCGCGCGCTGGATTTGAAGAACCTGGAGGGCCAGGTGAACCCGCCCGGCGGTGTGGGCATGCGCTACACGGGCGAGGGCTGGAACCTCAACCGCGACAACATGAAGCAGGAGGCGCCGGAGACGCGCGCCCTGGCGAAGCTGTACCAGACGTGGTGGCCGCACCTCTTCGTGGACTGCCACACCACGGACGGCAGCATCCACGGGTTCGACCTCACCTTCGACATCCCCCACGGCAACGCGGAGCTGCTGCACACCTCGCGCGACTACAACCGCGAGCTGGCCGAGCGCGTGTCCGCCGCGGTGAAGACGAAGCACGGCTTCGACAGCTTCTGGTACGGCAACTTCCGCAAGGAGGGCGACCCGCGCTCCGGCTGGCACACCTACCCCGCCCTGCCCCGCTTCGGCAGCCACTACCGCGGCCTCCTGGGCCGGCTGGACGTGCTGCTGGAGACGTACAGCTACATCGACTTCCCCCGCCGCTGCGCCGTCATCCGCGCGTGGGTGCTGGAGCTCATCCGCGACGCCGCCCGCTACGCCAAGGAGTACCGCCGGGTCACCGACTTCGAGGAGGCCGCCATCATCGCGCGCGGAAAGAACCCGGACGTGCGCGAGTGGGTGGGCATCAACTACGGCGTCGCCCAGCGCGCCACGGACGGGGCGCTGGTGTTCGACTACCCGGCCTACGTGAAGGAAGGCGACACCGCCGCCATCCTCTCCTTCGACGAGGCGAGCATCCAGGAGCGCCGCTACCCGGGCAAGCGCAAGAAGGTCTACAAGACGCCGCACCACCGCACCTTCGTGCCCACGCAGGCCGTGAGCACGCCGGCCGGCTACCTGGTGCCCGCGTCGCTCGCCGCGCGCCTGGACGGCCACGGCATCCGCTACGAGAAGCTGGCCAAGGCGCAGCGCTTCCAGGTGGACAGCTACCGCATCGCCCGCAAGGAGGAGACCTTCAGCCCGGACGTCGCCGCCAACGTGCCGCCCCCCGGCCAGGACGAAGTCCCCTTGAGCCAGAAGCCCAAGCCCGTGCGCTTCGAGACCATCCTCACCGTGGCCCCCGAGCGCTCCGAGCAGGACTTCCCGGCCGGCACCCTGCTGGTGGGCACCGACCAGCGCACAGGCACGCTCATCACCTACCTGCTGGAGCCGCACTCGGACGACGGCTTCTGCCGCTGGCAGTTCCTGGATGACAGCCTGAAGGTGGGCGAGCTGTACCCCATCCACCGGCTGGTGGAGTCCACGCGCGCCCCCCAGAAGGTGGAGTAGGCGTCACACCGCCGGACAGTGCCTCGCCCCCGGGTCTGTCATGCCCGGGGGCATTGGCCGTAGACTGGTGCCCGCAGGACCCGCGGAGATGGTGCGGGGGCACGCGGGAGGCCCCGGATGACTGGCATGCGGCAAACGTCCCGAGGCGCGCGCCTTCCGGGACGGACAGGCGTGGCGCGCGTCTGGGGGCTCGTGGCCCTGGCGCTCTGCATGACCGCGGGCTTCGTCGCCATGCGCGTCTGGAAGCAGCGGGACGCCGGGCCGGAGACGCCGGCGCTGTGGCTCGCGGACGCGACCCACCGCTCCCTGGAGGTGCGGCTGAGCCTCCCCGGCGCGGACGTGTACCGCCCCCATGCGCCCCCCCGGCGGGACGCGCTGGCCCCGCCGGTGCCCCTGGGCGCGCTGTCCCGCCTGGAGGAGCGCGGCGACGTGCACGGCGTGGGCGTCAGCTACCTCCTGCATGGGGACACGGAGCAGGCGCTCGCGTACCTCCGGCGCGCGCCGCCCTCGCTGGACCGCGACAGCGACCTGGCCGCCGTCGCCATCCTGCGCGGCCGTCACGACGAAGCCCTGACCCTGCTGGACGCCACGCTGGAGGCCATGCCCGAGCACCCGCAGGCGAGCTGGAACCGCGCCCTGGTGGCGCGCGAGCTGGGGCTGACGCTGCTCGCCGCCACGGCGTTCGAGGCGGTGGCCGCGAAGGGAGAGCCCGGCTGGAGCGACGAGGCGCGCGAGCAGGCGCGGACGCTGCGCGGCCGGTTCCAGGCCCGGGCGGAGGCCTGGAAGGCCACGCGCGAGGCATTCCACGCCCGGCTGCGCTCGCCCCAGGCGCCCCTGCCCGTGGAGGCCGCGGCCCGCTTCCCGGGGCTCGCGCGAGAGAGGTTCTACGAGCTGCTGGCGACCGCGGAGGGCTCCGGGCAGGTGGAGTCCCTGCTGCCGCTCGCGAAGGTGCTGGACCACGCGGCCGGCGGGGGCGCGGTGCTGGAGGACACGGTGCGGAGGCTGGCGATGGCGGACTTCGCGCGCCGGGCGCCGCTCGCGAAGGAGTACGCGAAGCTGGTGCAGGACGCGCACCCCAACCCCGCGAGCCTCATCGAACGGCTGCGCCAGGAGCCCACGGCGAAGGACCTGCTGCTGGGCGCGCTGCTGCGCACGCCGGGCGTGGCGCGCACGCACGAGGAGCTCCGCGCCCTGACGGCGGGAGAGACGGACCCCTGGATCCTCTCGCGCGTGGCGCAGGAGGCCGCGCGGCTGGACGACCTGTCGGGACAGGGGACGCAGGCCGGGGACCGGCTGCGGGAGGCGCTGGGCGAGTGCCGCGCGAAGAAGCTGCCCCTGCGCTGCGTGGATCTGCTCATCCGGTTGAGCAGCCGCGCGACCGCGTCGAACCGGCTGGTGGAGGCGGAGGAGTCCGCGAGGGCCGCGTGGCAGGAGGCCGCCGCGCTGGGCGAATGGGAGCGCGAGGGACAGGCGCTGGTGATGCTGGCCAACGCGACGCGCTTCCAGGTGCGGGTGGCGCTGTCGCGTGCATACCTCAGCGAGTCCCTGGCCCGTCAGCCCGATGACTGCCTGGCGCGCACCCAGGCGCACCGCAACCTGGCCTCGCTGGCGCTGATGCGCTTCCGTCCGCAGGAGGCGCGGCAGGAGCTGGAGGAGTCGCTGGCGTGCGGCCAGACACCCGGGCTCCAGGGCGCGTGGATCCTCGCGGACCTGGCGCGGCTGGCGCCCCGTCCGTCCGACGAGGCGCGCCTGATGGCGGAGCTGGCGCGGGTGAGCCCGCTCCGGGAGAACGCGGGGCGGCGCGTGCTGGCCACGCTCATCCGGGGGCGCTTCACGGTGGACCGCGACTGGCGCGAGGGCCAGCGGGTGCTGCGGCAGACCATCGCGGAGGCGGAGCCGCTCCTGCCGGTGAACGCGGACGCGCGAGACGCCAGGGCGGTGGCCTTCCAGACGCTCGCGGTGAGCGCGGGCCACGCCGGGGCCTTCCGGGAGGCCATGGACGTGGTGGCCGAAAGCCTCCAGGTGCCCGTGCCGGAGGGCTGCGTGCTGGCGGCGGCGGTGGAGGCGGAGCGCACCGTGACGGTGGTGCGCGGGTCCCGGGGCCAGGTGCAGGGGCACTATGACGCCTCGCGCACGGTGCCCCTGCGCGACGACCTGACGGGGCTGGTGCCCGGCGAGCTGGTGGAGCTGCTGCGCGACTGTCCGCGCGTGGCGGTGCTGGCCGCGCCGCCGCTGGACAGCCGCGCGGGCATCCTGCCGGCGGACCTGGCCTGGAGCTACCGGGTCGGGACGGGCCTGCCCGCGGCGTCCCCCGCGAAGCCGCCCCTGCACGTCGTGGTGTCGGACGTGGAGCCGCCCCTGACGCTGAAGCTGGCGCGGCTGCCCTCGGCGGCGGACGCGGACCTGGCGGGCGCGCAGCGGCTCTTGCGGCTCAAGGGCGCGCAGGCCACGCCCGAGCGCGTGCTGGAGGCGATGGAGGACGCCACGGACATCGACATCCACGCGCACGGCGTGGTGGACCGCGCGCTGTCGGACGCCACCGTCATCGCGCTGTCGCCGCAGCAGGACGGGCGCTACGCGCTCACCGCGGAGGAGCTGCGGCGCCGGCAACTGCGCGGCGCCCCCCTGGTGGTGCTGGGCGCCTGCAGCGCGGCCCGCCTCCCGCCCATCCTGCATGAGACGTCATCGCTGCCGCAGGCGTTCGTCGCCTCCGGAGCGCGGGCCGTCTTCGCCGCCACGGCGGAGATCCCCAACGACGCGGGCGCCTTCTTCCGCGCGGTGCGCGAGCGCATCCAGTCCGGTGAGGAGCCCTCCCAGGCGCTGCGGGCCGAGCGCCTCGACTGGCACCAGAAGCACCCCCACATGCGCTGGGTGGACAAGGTGCTGCTGTATCAGTAGCGCCCGCGCCCTTCAGTCGCGAGGAGGCAGCGGCGAAGGCCGTGGCTCCGCGTCGGCGTCCCACGTCACGTTCGGCTCCGGCAGCGCGAAGGCCTCGAACGACACGGCGACGCCGCCCCCGGGAGCGCTGAAGCCGTACCACCAGCCCACCGGCAGCAGCAGCCACTCCCCCGGCGACAGCGTCACGTCCAGGCGCAGGGGCGCGTCGTCAGGCTCTGGCGACGCCAGGGCCACCCGCCGCAGCTCGAAGGCCGGGACGAGCTGGAGCCGCCGCTCCCCGTGCACCTGCGCCAGCAGCACGTTGCGCCGCGCCGCGCGCAGGGGGACCTCCGCGCCGGGCGGCTCCCACCACAGGCGGGGCTCGCACGCGCGGGCCTCCTCCGCCGTGAAGCCCCGAAGCGGCGTCAGCCCCCGGGCCAGGGGGGCCAGCCGCGAGTCCTCGAACAGGGGCACGCAGCACGCGTGCCGCGCCTCGCGCTCGCCCAGCAGCGCGGCCACGCTCCCGGGGCGCCAGGCCTCCGGCTCCAACGACGCGCTCCACTCCGCCCGCAGCACCACGGGCAGGTTGTCGAAGTAGTAGCGCTCGAAGAACGCGGCGGGCGTCAGCGCGTCATGCCGGTCCACGCGCGGCGGCCCCTCCGTCTGCTGGAACAGCTCCGCGTACACGTCCAGCAGCCCCTCCAGCTTCCGCTGCATGCCCACCGCCCGCAGCGCGCCCGCGACGAAGGGCTCCTGCTGCTCCACCTCCACCGCCCGCCGCGCCTGCTCCGCGGGCACCCCGGCCTTCTCCAGCGACGCCACCAGCTCCTTGGGCGCCGTGCCGCGCACCAGGTTCTCCACCAGCCACCGCCGCCACTCGGGGGTCAGCGGAGAGACTTCGCTCGAACCGCTCATCGGTGCTCCTCCGGAGGCGTGGCGCCCAGCCAGCCCTCCCGCCAGCAGGTGTTCATCCCAGGCGTCTGTTCGAAGCTCACGAACGTCACCGACAGGCTCGGCTCCAGCGCCCGCAGCGCGTGCCACCACCCCACCGGGAGGAAGAGCGTGTCCCCCGGCCCCACCTCCACCGTGTGCAACGCCACCCGCGCGAAGTCCGGGAAGCGCCCCACGTCCGGCGCCAGCACGTCCACCGCGCTGTAGAAGCCGCGCACGTTGGCCATCCACGGCGTCTCCCACGACGGCGCCAGCCACACCTGCTTGCGTCCCCACACCTGACAGAACAGGACGTTGAGGTGATCGTGATGCAGGTTGGACAGCGTCCCCGCCGGCCCCAGCCAGAGGTGGACGCGGTCGGGCTCGCGCAGGTCCGGCTGGATGTAGCCCTCCGGCGCGCGCAGGTCCTCCAGGAGCGGCCGGAACGCGTCACGCAAGAGCAGACTGTTCCGAGCCACCAGATACATGTCGTTCGCCGGTGCGCCGTCGAACCGTGCCAGCAATTCCCGCAGCGGCACGTCCCGGCGCAGGCGGTCCGCGTGCAGGTCCGGCATCGCCTGGGCGTCGCGCCCCGCCATCACCTCCACCGTCTCGTCCCCGAAACGCTCGGCCATCCACGCGGGCGTCCACCGCGTCCGCGCCGGCCAGTCCTCCATCAACCCCTCAATGACAACCGGCCGGTTGCGCCGGTAATAGTCATTGAAGAATTCCGCTGGCGCCAGCCGCGACCGCCGCTCCACGCGCGGCGAGGGCAATGCCTGTCGTCGCGACGCCGACCGCGCCTCCAGCAACGACTCAAGCAATACCAGACGTGTCGTGAATTCACGCGCCCGCGTCACCGCCGCATGTCCCTCCGCGGCCCGAATCGTTTCCCAGACAACCCCTGGCGCGACTCCCTCCGCCTCCAGACGGGCCCCGAGGCTCGCGGCGGACACCCCACGCGCAAGGTTCTCCGCGAGCCACGTTTTCCATACAGGGGGGAGCAAAGACGTCATCGCCCGCCCCCCTGAATCGGGCTGAACCTTTTGGGTCGTCCACATCCACCCCGAGCGGACTCCATGACGCCTCCCGAAAACTCATACAGAATCGTCCCGAACCCCAATCCCCCGTGTGACCCCGCGCAGGAGGACCCCAGCCGCAAGCGGACGCCCGCGGCCCCGCCGCCCACGCCGCCGCCGTCCACCCCGCCCCTTCCTGAAACGCCGAAGGACGAAAACCTCAACGGCTGACGAGCAGTCATTGAAGCGGTCGGCACACCTCAACCGAAGGTGTGCCACCGCGCGTTCCCGCCCGGCACCTCCAGCGACTGGAACGTCAGCGACACGCTCACGTCCAGCGCCAGCACCTGGTGCCACCAGCCCACGGGGATGAAGAGCATCTCCCCGGGGCCCACCACCACCTCGTGCACGTGCGCGGAGGCGAAGTCCGGGAAGCGCTCCAGGTCCGGCGCCGCCGCGTCCACCGGGCTCCACACGTGCTCGCGGTTGTACACGCGAGGCGTCTCGAAGGACGGCACCAGCCAGAAGCGCTTGCGCCCGTGGACCTGGCAGAACAGCACCGAGTCCACGTCATGGTGCAGCGCCGTGTGCGTGCCCGCCGGGCCCACCCACAGCTTGAGGCTGCCGTGCTGCCGCTTCGGGTACACGAAGCCCGGAGCCGGCCGCAGGTCGTCCAGCAGCCCCCGCAGCTCCGGCCGCTCCAGCGCGAAGTTGCGCGCGGTGAGGTACAGGTCATTGGAGGGCCCGCCGTGCTCCAGCCGGTGGAGGAAGTCCGCGAGCTTCATCACCGTGCGGCACGCGTCCGGCGACATGTCGTGGTCCGCGCGGGCTTCACGGCCCGCCATGACCTCCACCTCCACGTCGCCGTAGTCCCGCGCCAGGGCCTCCGGCCGCCAGCGCTCCAGCAGCGGCCAGCCCTCCAGGAAGTCTTCCAGGACGACGGGCCGGTGCGCGCGGTAGTAGCGGGCCTGGAACTCCTCCGCGGACACGCCCCGCCGCCGCTCCACCGTCCGGCGGGACTGCGCATGCAGCGCCGCGCGCACGTCCAGCAGCGACACCACCTCCGCCCCCAGCGCCCCGCGCGAGCCCCCGGCCTTCACCGCCGGGTGCCGCCGCGCGCACGCCACCTCCGCGCGCGCCTCCTCCGGGGCCACCCCTCCGGCGACCAGCGCCCGGGCCAGCGCCTCCTCCGGCACGCCCCGCAGCAGGTTCTCCGACAGCCACGCATCCCACGAGGGTGACAGGGCCATGGCCCCACTCTAGGCCACCCGCGAAGCGGCACGGAAAGGGGGCCCTCCGCCCACATGGGCCCTACAGCGTCAGCGCGCCCTTCAGGCCCAGGACGAGGATGTTGCGCGCGGCCTCGTCACCGCCGGGGCGGATGTATTGGAGGTTCGGCCGCAGCACGAGCCACGGCGTCGCGTGGAGGCTGTAGTACAGCTCGCCCAGGTACTCCGTGCGAGGTATCGGCGTGTCCGGGGCCTGCGCCTGCTTCAGCCGCTGCGCGGTGACGTAGCGCCCGTTGGAGTGCGTGGCGCCCAGCGCGAAGCCCACGTCGTCATCCGCCCGGCCGAAGACGCCCGTGTAGCCCAGGCCCAGCGTGTACTGGCCATCCACCGCGGAGGTGTCCCGGTCCGCGTGCGTCAGGCGCACGAAGACGTTGAGCCCCTGCGCCTTGTTCTCCGAGCCCGCCACGTGCGTGAGCTGCTGACGCGCGACGAAGTAGAGGCCGTATCGCCCTTCGCGCTCCACGCCCTCCAGCAACACGTCCAGCGCGTTGGACGTGTCGTACCAGGCGCCCACCTTGTAGAGCCCCTCCAGCAGGTCGCCGTGGAACTTCGGGTTCCAGCCCAGCTCCAGGGGCAGCAGCACGCCCGTCGCCCCGTTGAAGCGCCCCACGTAGAAGGCCTCCTCCAGGTTGCGGGGGTTCACCTCGTACGCGGCCACCTGCACGTAGGCCACCTTCGCCAGGTCCACGCGCAGCCGGGTGCCCCACTGGCTCACCGGCCAGTTGAACCAGGAGTTGCCCACGATGCTGCCGGGCTGCGCGCCGCAGAAGGACAGGTTCTGGAAGTCGCAGGGGAAGTCCGCCGAGTCCTCGCCCATCGTGACGCGGCCCAGCTTCAGGTGCACCCGCCCGCCCCAGAAGAGCTGGTCCCACCAGAGCTGCGTGAGGCGCCCCACGTTGCCGCGCCCATACACCTCCTGCACCAACTGGAGGTTGCCCAGCGCCATGTCCGCGTTCAGGTTGTTGCCGTTGCGGTGCGTGAACGTGAACTGGAAGGTGCCGCCCTGGAGCCCCGCCAGCTCCTCCAGGTCCAGCCCCAGCCCCACGTTGAGCTGGCCCGCCTGCCGCAGCGCGTGTCCCTTGCCGCCGCGCGCGTTGTAGGCGAGCTCCGTCACGTAGCGGATCTGGATGGCCACGCCCAGCTCGTAGAGCAGGCCGCGCACCCCGCTCCAGTCACCGGTGAGGCCCGGGGGCATCTTCGTCTCGGCCGCGAAGGCCGGCCCCGCGCATAGCAGGGCCCACGCCAGCGCCCACGCCCCCCAAGCCCGTCCCCGCATCCCGCGCCCTTTCCCCTGCCCGCCACCGGTCCTCAATGGCCACGGCCACCGGGATGTCCAGCCGTGCCGGGGGGCCGTCCGTCGGCTTCCATCCACTCCCCCGGCCCTTGGGAAGGGCCCGGGGTGCGGCGAGCAACGAAGCGGCGGGGTCCCGCTACTTCTGGGGCAGCGGCACCGAGCGCACGTGCAGGTCGCGCAACTGCTTCTCGTCCACGTCGCCGGGGGCGCCCGTCATCGTGTCCGTGCCCGTCTTCGTCTTGGGGAACGGAATCACGTCGCGCAGGGACTCCGCGCCGGTCAGCAGCATCACCAGGCGGTCCATGCCCAGCGCGATGCCGCCGTGCGGGGGCGCGCCGTACTTGAGCGCGTCCAGCAGGAAGCCGAACTTCACGCGCGCCTCCTCCTCCTGGATGCCCAGCGCCTTGAACACCTCGCCCTGCACCTTCGGGTCATGCAGGCGGATGGAGCCGCCGCCAATCTCGAAGCCGTTGAGCACCACGTCGTAGCGGTGGCACTTCACGCGGCCCGGGTCGGTCCCCAGGTACTGCACGTCCTCGTCGTGCGGACGGGTGAAGGCGTGGTGCGCCGCGGCCCAGGTGTTCGTCTCCTCGTCGAACTCGAAGAGGGGCGGGTTCACCACCCAGAGGAACTTCCACTGGCCGCCGCTGCCGTACTCGGGGATGAGCCCCAGCTTCTTCGCCACGTGCACGCGCAGGTTCGCCATCACCGTGTGCACCAGCGACTCCTTCCCGAACTGGAACAGGATGAGGTCGCCCGTCTTCGCGTTCACGGCCTGGTTGATGGCCTGCCGCAGCGCCGGCGTGATCGTCTTGGACAGCGGGGACTGGGTCCACTCACCGCCCTCGCCCACCTTCGCGCGCGCCAGGCCCTTGGCGCCCGCCTGCTTCGCGAAGTCCTCCAGCTTGTCGCTCTCCGCGCGGGACAGCGCCTTCTCCGCCGGGACGACCATCGCCTTGACGATGCCCTTGTCCTGCACCGCGTCCCACATCATGGGCACGCCGCCAGCGGCGCCATGCTCGCGGATGACGTCCGTGAGCACCACGTGCTCCAGCCCGAAGCGCAGGTCCGGCTTGTCGTTGCCGTACTTCGCCATGGACTCGTAGAAGTCCATGCGCATGAAGGGCGTCGGGATGTCGATGCCCAGCACCTCGCCCCACAGCTTCTTCAGCAGCCCCTCGATGATGGTGAAGATGTCGTCCTGGGTGACGAAGCTCATCTCCACGTCGATCTGCGTGAACTCCGGCTGCCGGTCCAGGCGCAGGTCCTCGTCGCGGAAGCACTTCACGATCTGGAAGTACCGGTCGAAGCCCGCGACCATGAACAACTGCTTGTACAACTGCGGGCTCTCCGCCAGCGCGTAGAACTTGCCCGGGTTCAGGCGGCTGGGGACCAGGAAGTTGCGCGCGCCGCCCGGCGTGTACTTGCCCATGAAGGGCGTCTCCAGCTCCAGGAAGCCGTTGCCCACCATGTACGAGCGCGTGAGCGCGTTCATCTTCGAGCGCGTCATCAGCGTCTTCTGCAAAGGGCCCCGGCGCAGGTCCAGGTAGCGGTGGCCCAGGCGCTTCTCCTCGGACGTCTCCACGTTGTCCTCGATGAGGAACGGCGTGGGCTCCGAGCGGTTGAAGATGGTCAGGTCCGAGGCCTTCACCTCGATTTCACCCGTCTTCATCTTCGGGTTCACGTTCTTGCCGCGCGACAGCACCTTGCCCTTGATGCCGATGCAGAACTCCAGGCGCAGGTGCCCGGCCAGCTCATGGGCCTCCTTGCTGTCCGGCTCGAACACCACCTGGGTGAGCCCGTCGCGGTCCCGCAGGTCGATGAACACCGCGCCGCCGTGGTCGCGGCGGTTGTGCACCCAGCCGAAGAGGACCACTTCTTCGCCAACGTTCGCGGCCGTGAGCTGACCGCAGGTGTGGGTACGCTTGACCTCGGAAATGAACGGGACCGCCATGGAGACCGCCTGCGTTTGGTTCGGGAAGGAAGGCCGGGCACCATAGCGGATCGTGGAAACGACGCGTCAAGGAATCCATGGCCCCGGCACCCCCGTGTTTTCACCGCCATCTCCCTCGGAAGACGGGCGCGTGAGCAGGCAGGCGCGCACGTCCCCGCAACCCGCGGCCGCATCCCGGGTTGAAGCCTCCATGCAGGGGGAACTGGAGACCCGCCGCCGGCCCGGAGGCGTGCGCGCGGGGTGGGTGCTGCTGGCGCTCGTGGGGAGCCTGGGGGCGAGCACCGCCCGGGCGGAGGCCGCGGAGAGCTCCGTCACGCTCGAGGCGAGCGGCGGCCACGGCTATGCCCTCTGGAGCCTGCTGGGCGACGTGGGCGTGGGGGAAGCGACCTTCCTCACGCTGGGCTACAGCGGCGTGCGTCCGGAGTCCGGCACCGCGGCCACCCACCAGCTCTCCGTGGGCGTGGACCACCTGGCGGGCGCGCACTGGCTTTTGTCCGGCGCCGTCAGCCTGGGGCTGGCCAAGGCCTCGGACACGGAGCTCATCCAGGAGCGCCCCCGCCTGGACGTCCCCGGCCTCACCGCCCGGACGGGCTACGGCAGCCAGGCGGTGCAGTTGGGCGCGGCCTGGGACTCGGCGGGCTTCGGCACCTGGGAGTACGGCCTGGACGCGGGCGTGGGCGTCAGCCGCAACCCGCTGCGCCGCCAGTTGCTCACCGTCTCCGGCGGCGCCGCCACGCAGCGCTACACCCAGGAGGACATCCTCTGGATGGCCCGCCCCACGCTGGGCGCGAGGCTGCTCTGGAAGGGCCGGTGGGAGCTGGGGCTGCGCGGGGCCTTCGCCTTCTACAGCGAGGATCCGCTCACCGCGGGCCAGTTCACCGACGCGGAGACGGAGCAACTGGAGTCCCGGTTGGAAGGCCTGGCCGCCGCCCGCGGGGCCCTGACCGTCCTGCGCCGCCGCCAGTTGCGGGACCTGGGCGCGGCCGTGGCGCGGCGCCTGGGCGAGGTCAACGCCACCACCGGCTTCCCCTCCGCGCCGGTCCGCTGGGACGTGAAGCCGTCCCTCTCCTGGCGCCTCAGCCCCGCCCTCCGGGGCCAGCTCTCCTACGCCTTCACCCGGTACGTGCCGGGCGAGGGCGTGGCCCACGTGGTGGCCACCCGGTGGACGGTGCGCCCGGGCGACGCGGTGCGGCTGTGGGCCTCCGTGGCCCTCCAGCGGGACGTGCCGGAGGGCCTCCCCGCGCAGGACTCCGCCCTGCTCACACTCGGAGGGGAATACACGTTCTGAGCGGTCCGGAGTAAAACGGGCGTCATGCTCCGAACAGTCATCACCGCCGCCGTCGGGCTGACCCTGGCCACGGGCTGCGCGCCGGACAGCGAGGCCCCCGTGAAGGTCTCCGTCCTGTCACGCTCCAGCAATGGCCAGTACGTCCCCACGCAGGTCGAACTCACCACCATCGAGGACGTCGTCGGCCTGAAGGGCACCGTCGGCGACCTCCAGGGCGGTGCGCGCATCGTCATCGACGTGAACGACCCCGCGCTCCAGAACGCCACGGAGGCCACCGTCGCGGACGTACTGCTCAAGAAGCCCGGCCACGACGTGAAGGCCAGCTACATCACCCAGAAGGACGAGAAGACGGGCGAGGACGTCCTCTGGCCCGCGGACTTCCACTCCTGGAACATGGTGACCTCGTATTACAACCTCGAGCGCGCCAACGAGTACTTCCGCACCGTCGCCAACGTGAAGGTCGCGTCCTTCGAGCCCGCGCCGAGGCTCTACTACTTCCCGGAGTTCATCCAGGCGCAGGCGAGCAAGGAGCCGGCGCGCGACAACGCCATCTTCTACCCGGTGCTCCAGTCCTTCCTGGTGCTGCCGTTCGACAAGATCCAGCGCGCCCCGCTCCCCCTCAACGCGGCGGTGATGGCGCACGAGTACTCGCACCTGGTGTTCAACCGGCTGGCGTACGCCGGCCAGAACCTGCCCGTGGCGCTGTCCAACTGGTCCTCGGAGAACCCCAGCCAGGGCGCCAACGTGCTCAAGTCCTTCGACGAGGGCCTGGCGGACTACCACGCCTACGGCGCCACCTGCCGCAGCGTCAGCGGGTGTGACCCGCGCTTCATGGCGCCCTCCTTCGACGGGGGCCCCTACGCCGGGGTGACGGACGCGCGCGACCTGTCCCGCGGCGACCGCTGCATGAGCGCGCTGCTGTACGCCCGCGTGCAGCAGCAGGACGTGAACACCTTCACCGCCGACGGCGCCGAGTACCAGGTGGGCACGCTGCTGGCGACCGCGCTCTACCAGGCGGGCCGCTCCACCGGCCAGGAGGCCCAGCTCCAGCGCGACATCGTCTCCGCGTACTACGACACGGACCCCGCGAAGCCGGGCATCTTCCAGTACACCCAGTTGGTGCTGGGGGATCAGTCCCAGTTCTCGCTGGCCGTCCCCGCCGCCGCCATCATCTCGCACATCTCCGACCTGGAGCTGCGCAAGGCCGTCTGCAACGAGTTCATGGACCACCTGCAGATCCCGCGCGAACTGCTCCTCGGCGCCAACCTCTGCCCGGCGAGCGCCGCGGGCGGCACCACCTGCCCCAGCATCTTCCAGTGAGGCCCGCTCCCTTGAACACCTGGCTCAAGGCCTGCCTCGCTGGCAGCCTGCTCTTCACCCCCGCCGCCTTCGCCCAGAGCGCGGACGACGACGACCCCTACGCCTACCCGGAGGAGGAGGCCGACCGCGCCCAGCAGAAGGCGCGCCAGGAGGACGACGACGCCTACGAGCGCCGCCGCAAGCTGGTGGACGAAACGGACGAGTTCCGCGAGGCCGCCGAGGCCACCAACGACGACGGCTTCCGGGGCATGTCCCGCCTGGACGACCCCAACCTGGGCGTCGCGGTGGAGCTGGTGGGCGGCCTGCTGTTGATTGACAGCGCCCGCGGCGACTTCTCCGACAACAAGCCCGGCTTGGGCGTGCGCGCCACCTGGGAGTTCGGCCGCAACTTCTTCACCGAGAACGCGACCCTGCGCGAGGCCCTCTTCGCGGACCTGCGCTGGCTCTACGGCAGCCTCAGTGACGGCACGGAATTCATCAAGGGGGACACGCGGCTTCACTACTTCACGCTCGCGCCGGCCTGGCTGTTCCAGTTCGGCGACTCGCCCTTCGGTCTGTTCCTCCAGGCCGGGGGTGGACTCGCCTACCAGGCCACCGGCATCACCGTGGGTGAGGACGAGACGAAGGTGAACGGCCTCAAGCCCGTGGTGCAGTACGGCCTGGGCATCCGCGGCCGGCCCGCCCTGTCACGCACGCTGCACCTCACCTTCCGCGTCGAGGCCATGGGCCTGCGCCGCGGCTACGCCAACGACTTCTTCCTGGGTGGCAGCGCCGGCGTCGGCTTCTGAAGCCGCGCCCGGCCCCGTCCCCTCGGCCCCCGCGCCCTTCCCTCCAGGAAGCGGTGGCGGGGGCTGAACTTTTTCCCCTCCTTCGAGGCCCGGACACGCCCTCCTGGTTGGCATTCCCAGGAGATGGACCGCTGGCATGCCCCCTGCTTACATTCGCGTCCGGTGGGGGAGTCAGGGGCGTCGGGCTGGAGGTGGATGATGAACGGCGGACAGGAACACGGGCAGGGCAACACCAGGCACTGGGATCCGGTGTGCGGCAGGCACCTGGAGGCCCCGGAGGGCCAGCCCTCGTCGGAGTACAAGAGGCGCCGGTACTTCTTCTGCTCGGAGGGCTGCCGCACCGCCTTCGAGCGTCAGGCGGAGCGCTTCCGCCTCAACGAGCTGGCGCGGGCCGGCGCGCTGATGTCGCCGGGCCGGGTGCGCTGGGGGCTCGCGTAGCGCGGGCCGGGCCTGGGGGCGGCGTCAGGCGGCCTGACGCACGTCCTTGAGGCGCAGGGACAGCTTGCGCTGGCCGCGGAAGGTGTCGAAGCCGGCCTGGAAGGCCAGGTCCACCGGCCCCTCCACCAGCGACACGCGGTCCGCCATGCCGAAGCCAATGGCGTCCAGCTCCGGCGCGTCCACGAGCGCCAGCTTCAGGTGCCCCGCGCCAGGCGCCCCGGACTTCGCGGGCAGCACGCGGGGCCGGGCCTGCTGGCCGCGCAGCACCAGCACCGGCTCCGGGTTGCCCTGACCGAAGGGCCCCAGCCGCTGCAACGACTCCACCGCCGTCGCGTCCAGGTCGCTCGGGTTCACCACCGCGTCCACGCGGCAGCGCGGAATCATGTCCTCCGGCGTCAGGCGCTGGAGGGCAATCTTCGCGAAGGCCTCGCGGAAGGCGGGAAGCTGCTTCGCGTCGATGGTGAGGCCGGCCGCGTGCTTGTGCCCGCCGTAGCGCATGAGCAGGTCCGAGCAGCCGGTGAGCGCGTCGTACAGGTGGAACGCCTCGATGCTGCGCGCCGAGCCCTTCCCCACCCCGTCCTTCACGCCCACCATCACCGTGGGCCGGTGGAAGCGCTCCACCACGCGCGACGCCACGATGCCGATGACGCCCGGGTGCCAGCCCTCGTCGAAGAGCACGAGCCCCCGCGAGTCCTTGTGCTCCTCCGCCTGCGCCAGCGCCTGCGTGAGGATGCTGCTCTCAATCCCCTGCCGCTCCGCGTTCGCGCGGTCCAACACCTGCGCCAGCGAGCGCGCCGCCTCCACGGAGTCCGCGCAGAGCAACTGCAGGCCCAGCGACGCGTCATGCAGGCGGCCCGCGGCGTTGATGCGGGGCCCCAGGCGGAAGCCCACCTGGCCCGCGGTGACGGTGGCGTCCGGCTCCAGGCCGGCCACCTCCTTCAGCGCGCGGATGCCGGGGCGGCGGCCCTGGGACAGCTCCTGGAGGCCGTGCGCCACGAGGATGCGGTTGGCGCCGGTGAGCGGCACCACGTCCGCCACGGTGGCCAGCGCCACCAGGTCCATCAGCGCCTTGAGGTTGGGCTCCTTGCGCGTGGCGAAGTAGCCGTCGTCGCGCAGGCGCTTGCGCAGGCCCATGCAGAGGTTGAAGGCCACGCCCGCGGCGCACAGCACCTTGGTGGGGTACTCGCAGCCGGGCTGGTGCGGGTTGAGCACCGCGGTGGCGGGCGGCAGCGTGGGCGGCACCGTGTGGTGGTCCACCACCACGACGTCCAGGCCCATCTCCTTCGCGCGGGCAATCTCCGCCACGGAGGTGATGCCGCAGTCCAGCGTCACCAGCAGGCGCGTGCCGTCCTGCGCGATGCGCTCCACCGCGCCCAGGTTGAGGCCATAGCCCTCGTCCAGCCGGTGCGGGATGTACGTGGCGGGGGCCACGCCCAGCTCCTTGAGGAACAGGTACATGAGCGACGTGGAGGACACGCCGTCCACGTCGTAGTCCCCGTAGAGCGTCACCTTCTCCTTGAGCCGCACCGCGCGCAGCACGCGCTCCACCGCGGGGCCCATGCCCTTCATCCGGAACGGGTCCGGCAGGTCCGCCAGCCGGTCCGACAGGAAGGCCGACGCCGCCTCCGGCGTGCGGTAGCCACGGTGCAGCAACACCCTCGCCGCCAACGGGTGCAGCGACAGCTCACCCGCGAGCGAACCGACCTCCTGCTCGACGACATCTGGAAGCAACCACCGCATGGTGAAGGACAGTACCTCAGACGTCCGACCAAGGCAGTCCAACCCGCCCACTCACACCGCCCTCCTGCACGCGTGTTCAGACGTGCACTCGGCTGCCTCCCTGCCCCCGACCTGCACGGCGGGTGCGCGGTGCCCAGCTTGAGTGCACACCCGTGGACAGGGAGGTCCGCATGCTTCGCAGGTTTCTCCAGGGCGGTGCCCTGATGGCCGCCGTGTTGTGCGCCGGGCCCGCGCTCGCGCAGAAGAAGCAGGGGGACGTGAACGTCTTCCTGCGCGGCGGCATAGGCGACTACACGGGAGACCTGGGCGACCTGGCCAGCACCGGTCCGCTGTGGGGCCTGACGCTCAACCTCCAGCCCACCACCTTCCTCGGCTTCGAGGTGGGCTACGAGGGCTCGCAGAACAAGGTGAGCGACAGCCGCCTCTTCGACGCGCCCTCGCTGGTGCGCAACGGCGGCAGCGCGCTGGTGAAGGTGTCGCCGCCCTTCCTCACCGCGGTGCGCCCCTTCGCGGGCGTGGGCCTGGGCCTGTCCTACGTGGACGTGCGCGGCGCGGGCGCGGGGCTCTACGACTCGGACTTGATGGAAGAGGTGCCCCTCGCGGTGGGCCTGGAGTTCAACACCGGCGGCCTCACCGCGGGCGTGCGCGGCACGTACCGCCTCCTCATCGACCAGGACTTCGCGAACGTCACCTCGACGGACGACAACGGCGGCGGCCTGATGGACGCGTCGCTGACGCTGGGCGCGCGCTTCTGAAAAAGCGAAGGCCCTCGCTCCCACGTGGGGAGGAGGGCCCTCGTTGCTTCAAGACCGGCCAACAGCTCAGGCCGTCTTCGGCTCCTGCTTGGCGCCGCCGCCGTGACCCTCGCGGGCGTGCGCGCGCTCGTCCAGCCAGATGACCAGCGGGCTGGCGATGTACACGGACGAGTACGTGCCCACGAGGATGCCCACCAGCATCGCCATGGCGAAGTCGAAGATCTCGCCCACGCCGAAGATGAGCAGACCGACGAGCGACAGCGCCGTCACGCCGGAGGTGAGGATGGTGCGGCCCAGGGTGTCGTTGACGGCGATGTTGATGATCTCCGGCAGCGGCTTGCCCTTGTACTTGGCCATGTCCTCACGGATGCGGTCGTAGATGACGATGGTGTCGTTCACCGAGTAGCCCACCACCGTGAGCAGCGCGGCGATGGACGTCAGGTTGAACTCACGCCGGCTCACCAGGTAGTAGCCCGCCACCATGATGACGTCGTGCACCATGGAGATCAGCGCGCCCGGACCGAACTTGAAGTCGAAGCGGAACGCCACGTAGATGAGGATGGCGATCATGGAGTACAGCAGCGCCATGATGCCGCGGTTGCGCAACTGCTTGCCCACCTGCGGACCCACGTAGTCCACGCGGCGCTGCTCGAAGTCGGGCTTGTCCAGGCCCGCGCTCAGTGCCGAGTACACCTTGTCCGCCATGCCGCTCGCCACGACCTGGTAGTCGTAGCCGGTGCCGCCCTGGTTCGCGCCCAGGTCACGCACCTCCTGCACGCCAATGCCCGCGCCGTCCTGCACGGCCTTCTTCACCGCCTCCGCGGCCAGGGGCTGCGCGGAGCGGAAGTTCACGATGCCGTTGGCCATGTCGGCGTAGACGTTGCGCACCTCACCCAGGCCCTGGATGGCCGTCTTCGCGCGCTCGGCGTTCTCCTCCGTGAGCTGCGTGACGCCGCCCATGCGCAGGAGGAAGGAGTTCTCGTCCGCCGAGCCGATGCCCTGGACGCTGACGTCGTGCAGACCGCCGGCCTGGGCCTTCTCGCGGACCTGCGCCGCCGTGGTGGGCGTGTTGTACTTCAGCTCCACCACCGTGCCGCCGGCGAAGTCCACGCCGAAGTTGAACCCCACCGCGGCGATGCCGACGATGATGGCCAGGTTGATGATCGTGGAGATGAAGAGCGCCGGCTTGCGCTTTCCAATGAAGTCGATGTGCGTCTTGTGCTTGAGAATCTGCATGGCGGATTTCCCGAAGGCGCTCTGAGGCCCGTTAGACGGACACCGACTGCGCGTTGCGGCCGTGGACGAAGTAGGTCGTGATGACGCGCGTCACCACGATGGACGTGAACAGCGACGCCAGCAGGCCCACGATGAGCGTGGTGGCGAAGCCGCGGATGGGGCCCGTCCCCGTGAAGAACAGGATGAAGCCCGCCAGCAGCGTCGTCACGTGCGCGTCGAAGATGGTCCAGAACGCGCGGTCGTAGCCCTGGTCCACCGCCGCGCGCGCGGACTTGCCGTGCGACAGCTCCTCGCGGATGCGCTCGTTGATGAGCACGTTCGCGTCCACCGCGATGCCCAGCGTGAGCACGAAGCCCGCGATGCCCGGCAGCGTCAGCGTGGCGTTGAAGAACGCCAGGCCCGCCAGGATGAGCAGGCCGTTGAGCAGCAGCGCCACGTCCGCGATGAGGCCGGACTTGCGGTAGTACACCGCCATGAAGACGACCACGAGCGCCAGGCCCACCAGCGCCGCCAGGCTGCCCTTCTTGATGAGCTCGTCGCCCAGCGTCGCGCCCACCTGACGGATCTCGCCCACCGTCACCGGCGCGGGCAGCGCGCCCGCCTTGAGCACCAGCGCCAGCGTCTGCGCCTCGCCCAGCCACTCCTCGAAGCTGCGCCCGCTGGCGCGGCCCATGGTGATGCGCGCGCGGCCGCCGCCGATCTTCTCGTTGATGCGCGGCGCGGTGTGCACGTTGTCGTCCAGCACGATGGCCATCCGGCGGCCCACGGCGGCCTCGGTCAGCTTCTCGAACTCGCGCGAGCCGGCCGGGTCGAAGGCGATGTTCACCTCCGGCTCGTTCATCTGGCTGACGGACGCGTCCGCGCCCGCCAGGCTCTCACCCGTGAGCGGAACGTTCTTGTCCAGCAGGTAGCTGCGGTACGCGATGCAGTCGTTCTTCTTCACCGGGTTCGCCACGCACTCGGTGACGACGTCGCGGCCCTCCGGCGTCTTGTCCTTCGCGTACGCGAGCAGCGCCTCGCGGTTGGGCGAGGACAACTGCGGGAAGCCCTCGTCCTCCACCAGGGTGATCTTGCTCTCCGGCGGGGGCGGGTGCTGCTGGTACATCTGCGCGAACACCTGCGGGTTGGTGTCGTCCACCATCCGGAACTCCAACTGCGCGGTGGTGCCCACCAGCTCCTTGGCCTGCTCCGGGTTGCTGCGGCCGGGCAGCGAAATCTGGATGGAGTCCGTGCCCAGCTTGCGCACGTCCACTTCCGCCACGCCCCACTTGTCGATGCGGCGGCGGATGACGAGCATCGCCTGGTCCACGGCCTCGTCGCGGAAGCGGTTCACCTGGCCCTCGTCCGGCTTGAGCACCAGCGTGCCGCCGTTGCGGGACTCCACGGTGAAGTCGGTGAAGGTGGCGAGCACCTCCTTCTGGATGGCGTCCATGGTGCCCGGGTCCTTCGCGGTCAGCACCAACTGCAGCCGCTCCGGATCCGTGTCCGCCGTCACCTCACCCAGCTTCTTGTCGTTGACGTAGGTGGCGATCTGCTGCCCGCGGCGCTCGGTGCGCTTCTGCAGGGCCGTCTTGGTGTCCACCCGCATCACCATGTGGATGCCGCCCTGCAGGTCCAGCCCCAGGTTGAGGCGGTACTTCGCGGGGGGCGCCCACTTGGGCAGCCGCTGCTCCAGCACGGCGATGTTGTTGCGCTCGCTGCGGTCCAGGACCACCAGCGAGTAGTACGTCGGCACGAGGAACCAGATCGTCCCCAGCGTCACCGCGACGATCATCCCGAACTTCCACCACCAGCCGCGGTCCATTACTTCTCCTCCTTCTTCTCAGCGGGGGCGGCCGCCGGGGCGCCCGCCGCCGGAACGGTGCCCTTCGCACTGACAGCCGTCTTGAGCACGCGCACGCGCACCCCGCTGGCGATCTCCAGCGTCACGGTGGAGTCGTCCACCTGGTGGATGCGCCCGAGGATGCCGCCGGACGTCACGACGTCATCGCCCTTCTTGAGCCCCGCGAGCAGGTTGCGGTGCTCCTTGAGCTGCTTCTGCTGGGGGCGGATCATCACGAAGTACATGATGGCCACCAGCACGGCGAGGAAGCCGAAGGTCCCCAGGGGGGAACCGCCGGCCCCGGCCTGCGCGAGAATCAGGAAACTGTCAGCCACGCACTGCCTCGTCGTTTGGAAGGAAGGATTCGGAAACGTGGCCCCGACCCGGCGTACGGGTGGGGGCAAAACATCCGAAAGGGTGGCCTCTTAGCAAGGGCGCCCCATGTGAGCAAGTGAACGCCGGAAGCACGGCAAACCCTTTGCCCGCTCACCGACCGCTTTTGCGCTCGGCCTCCTGCGCCTGGGCCCTGGCCCGGAAGTCCCGGGCGAACGCGGCGAAGCGGTCCTCCGCGATGGCCCGGCGCACCTGGGCCATCAGGTCCAGGAAGTAGTGGAGGTTGTGCAGCGTGTTGAGCCGCATCGCCAGGATTTCTCCCGCGGCGAACAGGTGCCGCAGGTAGGACCGGCTGAACGTGCGGCAGGTATAGCACGAGCACGCCGGGTCCACCGGGCGGGGGTCCTTGGCGTAGGCCGCGTTGCGGATGACCAGCTTGCCCTCCGAGGTGAAGAGCAGGCCGTTGCGGGCACACCGCGTGGGCAGCACGCAGTCGAACATGTCCACGCCGTGCTCCACGCACGTCACCAGGTCCAGCGGCGTGCCCACGCCCATCAGGTAGCGCGGCTTGTCCCGGGGCAGCAGCGGCGCGGAGTAGGCCACGCCCGCGTGCATCGCCTCGGGCGCCTCGCCCACGGAGTAGCCGCCCAGCGCGTAGCCGGGCAGGTCCACCGCGCACACCTCCTCCGCGTGGCGCTTGCGCAGGTCGTCGTGCAGACCGCCCTGCACGATGCCGAAGAGCGACGAGCGCTCGCGGCCCCACGCCTTCACGCACCGGTGCAGCCAGCGCGTGGTGCGCGCCAGGGACTTCTCCAGGTAGGCGCGGTCCTCGGTGGACGGAGGGCACTCGTCGAATGCCATGATGACGTCCGCGCCCAGCGTCTCCTGGATTTCAATGGAGCGCTCCGGCGACAGGAAGTGCCGCGAGCCGTCCAGGTGCGACTGGAACGCGGCGCCCTCCTCGGTGATCTTGCGCTTCTCCGACAGGCTGAACACCTGGAAGCCGCCGCTGTCCGTGAGCATGGGCCGGTCCCAGGAGATGAAGCGGTGCAGGCCGCCCATCTCCCCGACGAGCGCGTCCGTGGGGCGGAGCATCAGGTGGTAGGTGTTGCCCAGGATGATCTGCGCATCCAGGGTCTTCAGGTCGTCCGGGCCCACGCCCTTGACGCTGCCCACGGTGCCCACGGGCATGAAGATGGGCGTCTCGATGGGGCCGTGCGGCGTGTTGAGCCGGCCGCGGCGCGCCTTCGTGCCGCTCTGGTCCTCGTGCAACAGCTCGAAGCGCACCAGCCCCGGGGGCACGCGGGTATCGCCCTTCTCGCCCTTTTCCCTGCCCTGCTCGTCGACCACGGCACTCACTCCTTCACCAACATGGCATCGCCGTAACTGAAGAACCGGTAGCCCGCGCGCACGGCCTCCTGGTACGCGGCGAGCGTGCGCTCACGGCCCAGGAGCGCGCTCACCAGCATCACCAGCGTGGAGCGCGGCAGGTGGAAGTTCGTGAGGAGCACGTCCACCTGGCGGAAGACATAGCCGGGCCGGATGAACATCGCCGTCTCGCCCGGCCCGCTGCGCAGCCGGCCCGTGTCCGGGTCGGTGGCGGACTCCAGCGTGCGCACCACGGTGGTGCCCACGGCGACCACGCGGCGGCCGTCCGCTTTCGCGGCGTTCACGGCGTCAGCGGTGGCCTGGGGCACGGTGAAGCGCTCCGGGTGCATGTGGTGCTTGTCCAGCACCTCCTCGCGCACGGGCAGGAAGGTGCCGGGCCCCACGTCGAGCGTCACCTCCGCGCGCTGGACGCCCTTCGCCGCGAGCTTCGCGAAGACCTCCTGCGTGAAGTGCAGGCCGGCGGTGGGCGCGGCCACGGCGCCGGACGCGCGGGCGTACACGGTCTGGTAGCGCTCGGCGTCCGCGGCCTCGGGCTCGCGGGTGATGTACGGAGGCAGGGGCAGCCGCCCCGCCGCGTCCAGGAGGCTGGCGAGCGACGTGCCCGGCGCGGCATGGAAGCGCACCCGGTACTCCCCTCCCCCCAGGGCCTCCAGGACTTCGGCGGACAGGCCCCCGGCGAAGGTGACGGACTGGCCGGGCTTGAGCCCCTTGGACGCCTGCCCCAGGCAGACCCACTCCAGCGACTCGGGCGCGCCGCCAAGCGCCGCGGAGGTGAGCGTGGCCGCGGCGGCGGGGCGGACGACCAGCAGCTCCACCCGGCCGCCGGTGCCGCTCTTCTGGCCCAGCAGGCGCGCGGGGATGACGCGCGCGTCGTTGAGGACGAGCAGGTCCCCTTCGCGCAGCAGGTCCGGCAGGTCGGTGAAGTGCTGGTGGCTCCAGGCGCCGGTGGCGTGGCTGACGACCATCAGGCGCGACGCGTCCCGGTCGGGCAGCGGGGCCTGGGCGATCTGCGCCTCGGGGAGCTCGAAATCGTAGTCGGAGAGGAGGGACGACACGGGGTTGGCGCTTGTAGCAGCCCCCGCGCCCTCACGGAACCGGCGAGGGCGTCAGTAGAGCTGTTGGAACTCGGCGCCCGGGTAGTAGTGGGAAAGGATTTCCCGGTACGTCTTGCCCTGGTCGGCGAGGGCCTTGGCGCCCCACTGGCACAGCCCCGCCCCGTGGCCGAAGCCACGTCCGGTGAACACGTAGTTCTTGCCGGACGCTTCCACGTCGAAGTCCAGGCTCTTGAGGCGCGTGTAGCCCAGCTTGCGGCGGAACGTCACGCCGTCCACCGAGGTGCCATCCGGCAGCGTCACGCGGGTCACCCGGTGCGTGGGCGTGCGGCCGGTGACGCGCATGCCGCCCGGCGCGGACTTCAGCGCGCCGCGCAGCTCCCCCTCGGAGAGGGTCGCGGACCAGCGGCTGGCGGGCAGCTTCCCGCAGGGGCAGTCGACGGGCTGCAGGTACGGCAGGTTCCGCTGGAGCGCGTCCTGGCCGGACTCGGTGCGCCCGCCGCAGGAGGCATGGAAGTACGCCTCGATGGGGGCCAGGTCGTACGTGAGCACCTCGCCCCGGGTGGCCTCCACGGCGGCGCGCGTCTTGGCGTCCTCGCGGTTCACGCCACCGTACACCTGGTGGAGCACGCTGCTGCCCATGTGGAAGGCGGCGCCATACGCGTCCAGCTTCTTCTGCAGCGCGTACGTCCGCGCGGCCACGGCCTGGGCCTTGAGGGCCTCCAGCGGGAAGGACACGGGCATCTCGCTGCCGAGCACCGCCGCCAGGTAGTCCTCCAGGGGGATGACGTTGATGAGCTGGAGGCTGTTCTTGAAGAGGCGCACCACGACGTCGCCGCGCACCTGCGCGCTGCCCGCCTTCAGGGGCTCGTTGCCGGGGCCCCCCGCGTCGGTGGCCTCCAGGCCGCCCCGGAAGCGGATGGAGTCCTCAAGGACGGGAGCCCCGTTGACCTCCAGCTTGCCGTTGCGGCGGCGCACGGTGGCCTGCCCCGACGTGACGGCGACATAGGTGCCGTCCTCCGCGTCGGGGCCGAAGCCCAGGCCCCGGCCGCTCACGCGGACCTCGTCGCCAGGGTCGTCCATGGCAATGCGCATCGTCTCCACGGCGAACGCCCGCGACGACGCGAGCAGGAGCAGCAGCAGTGCCACACGTTGCAACATGGTCCAACAGTCTAGGGGCGGGGCGATCCGCCTCAAGAAATCGGCCGGAAGCCAGGACATGTCCCTGGTAGGAGCCCACGAAATCCCCGGGCGGATGCCGCAGAATGGAGCCCCGTGACCGCCTCCGTCCCCGACGTCGCCCGCCTGTCCCCCGAGGCCCTCTCCGACGCCCTCCGCGCGCTGGAGCCCCGCGCGGCCGCCGTCTTGGTCCGCCGGCTCGTGGAGCGCCGGCCCCAGGCGGAGTGCGCGGCCTGGTACGGGATTTCAAGCGACGCGTTCTCGGCGCTGCTGCTCCGTTCAGCGGTGGCCCTGGCCCGCCAGTTGGGCCAGCCCTCGAGGCCCCCGGAGAGCCCGGAGGAGGCCACCGCCTGGGAGCGGATGCTGGCCATGGCCGTGGAGAAGGACACCGCGCCCGTGCCGGTGCCGCTCGCGCCGGTGGCGTGGTTGTGCCGGCGGCTGCACGCGCTGGGCCCCGAGGTCGAGGCCGCGTTGGACAGGGCCGCCCAGGCCGACGCGGACTCGCCCGGACGGGCGCGGGAGGAATGGCTGCGGAGGCTGGCCGTGGCCGCGCTCCTGGCCCTGACGGCGTGGCTCTACTGGAGCCGCCCCCCTGAGCCGGAGCCCCGCCCCGAGCGCCGCATGCCCTCCCCCGAGCGCCGCTGACTGGACGCGGCCTCGAGCAGGCGCGTATGGGTAGGGCCATGCGAGCGACCCGGTCATGGCTGGCCCTCCTCACGGCAGGAATCGCGCTGGCGGGCTGCGCGAAGCATGTGGACACCCGGGTGGCCGGGGACGACGACGCGGCCATCGACGGCATCGAGGCCCGCCTCGACGAGCTCCGCGCCCGCGAACAGGGGGACGACCTCACCTGCGCCGAGCAGTGCGACGTCTCCGCGCGGACGTGCGCCACGGCGGAGCAGCTCTGCGGCCTCGTGGAGCAGCACGCGGACCGGGACGACCTCCCGCCGCGCTGCGCCAGGGCTCGTGAGCAGTGCGCGGGCGCGAACGACGGCTGCACGCGGTGTCAGGCGCCCTGAAGAAGCGGCCATGCGCTGACTCTGACTCCATGCCTATGATGGCCCGGATTGAGGAGCCTCCCCATGACCACCCGCCTCTCGTTGATGCTCGCTGCCTCGTCGCTCCTGCTGGCGACCCCTGCCCTCGCGGAGGAGGAAGGCCTGACGCCGGAGAAGGTGGCGGCCATCCAGCGCGATGAGGCCGCGGCCCAGGCGAAGGTCAACGAGGACTACGGCAACCGCAAGCCGTCGGAGATGAGCAACGCCGAGCGCGGCCAGGCCATCCGCGACCAGCAGAAGGAGTCCGCCAAGGTCATGGAGAAGCACGGCGTCTCCGCGAAGGAGTTCGCCACCTTCACCGCCCGGATGACGCCCGAGGACAACCAGCGCGTCGCCAACGAGGCCAAGCGGCTCGACGACAAGGCCAAGGCCGAGAAGGAAGCCGAGGCGAAGAAGCGCAAGGGCGACGGCGAGGTCCACATCCAGCAGGGCTTCAGCGACGCGGACCCGGTGGAGCTGGAGTCCGCGGACGGCGCGGAGCCCTCCGTCGACGTCGACGGCAGCCTGGACAGCACAGCGGGTGCGCCAGCCGTGGAGATTGGCGACACCGCCGGCACGCCCACCAAGTCCATCAGCCGGAAGTCGTCCAAGCGCCGCAGGTAGCCCCGAGGAGCCCTCAGCGGCCTCGGGAGCCCAGCTCCCGCGACCGCGCCTGCCACACCTCGTCGTACGGGCAGGAGCAGTCGGTCTCCTCCGGCTCCGGGTATGCGTAGGTCTGGCCCTTGTAGTTGCGGAACAGGGTCTCCCGCTCGCCCCGCTCGATGACGTAGTCGGGCTGGAGGGTGACCTTCCCTCCCCCACCCGGCAGGTCCACCGCGAGGTGCGGCACCGCGAGCCCGCTGGTGTGCCCGCGAAGCTGCTGGAGGATCTCCAGCCCCTTGGCGATGGGCGTGCGCAGGTGCTCGCAGCCCTCCGCGACGTCCATCTGGTGCAGGTAGTACGGGCGCACGCGGCTGCGCAGGAGCACGTGCGACAGCTCCTTGATGATGCGCGCATCCGAGTTGAGCTGCCGCATCAGCACCGCCTGGTTCTCCACCGGCACGCCATGGTCCACCAGCCGCTCGCACGCCTCGCGCGCCTCCGGCGTCACTTCCTTGGGGTGGTTGAAGTGCGTGATGACGTAGACGGGCGCGTAGCGGCGCAGCAGGCGCGCCAGCGAGTCCGTGACGCGCATGGGCAGCACCACCGGCACCCGCGTCCCGATGCGGACCATCTCCACGTGCGGAATCTCGCTCAGCGGCGCGAGCAGCGACTCCAGCCGCTCCTCGCTCAGGAGGAACGGGTCTCCCCCGGAGATGAGCACGTCGCGCACCTCGGGGTGGCTGCGCACGTAGTCGATGCCCCGGCGCATCTGGTCCTTGGTGAGCTCCGCCTCACCGCCCTTGGTGATGCGCCGCCGCGTGCAGTGGCGGCAGTAGACCGAGCACGTATCCAGGGCCAGGAACAGCACCCGGTCCGGATACTTGTGGACGATGCACTCCTCCGGGCGCGTCTTGTCCTCGCCGAGCGGATCCTCCAGCTCCCCGGGCCGCACCCGGGCCTCCGCGCGCACCGGAATGGACTGCATGCGCACCGGACACAGCGGGTGCTCCGGGTCGATGAGGGACAGGTAGTACGGGCTGATGCCCATCCGGAACAGCGAGGACGTCTCCTGCACCCCGGCGCGCTCCTCCGGGGTCAGGCGCACGTAGCGCTCCAACTGCTCCAGGTTGCGCACCGAGTGCCGCTGCTGCCAGCGCCAGTCCGTCCACTCCGCGTCGGTCGCGGAGGGGAACAACCGGGCCCGCCCCTCGGCACTGAGCGAGGGACGGGGGGACGACAGGGGCGCTGTCGCGCCCACGGAGGAGTCCATCACGCCGCCTTGGGCTGATCCCGCCACCACGCCTGGCCGGACTCCGGCAGCGTGTCGATGGGATCGAAATACTCGTACTTCCGCTCAAGTGCGTCGGCGTCGTTCGCTTCCACGCTCGTGCGGTAGTTCTTGGTCCAGTAGGAGATGCCGCGCTCGCGGTCGTACTCCGCCACCTGGTGGATCCACCGCTTCCCCACGAACGGCACGTCGCAGACGATGCGCGGCGTGGCGAAGCCCGGCATGTAGCCCATGATGTCGTGCTGGAGCTTCTGTGCCTGCGCCACCGACAGCCGCCAGTGCTCGCTGTTGGGGATCATGTCGCACATGTAGAAGTAGTACGGCAGGATCTTCGCGTGGTCGAGCAGCGTGAAGCACAGGTCCAGCAGCGCCTTGGGGCTGTCGTTCACGCCGCGCAAGAGCACGCCCTGGTTGCGCACGTCGCGGAAGCCCATGTCGAGCAGCTTGCGCACCGCCTTGCCCACGAGCGGCGTGAGCTGCTGCGCGTGGTTCACGTGCGTGTGCAGCGCCAGGTCCACGCCGCGCTCCACGGCCTTCTTCGCCAGCCGGTCCAGGCCCGCCAGCACGCTGTCCTGGAGGAAGTGCTGCGGCAGCGCCATGAGCCCCTTGGACGCCAGGCGGATGTCGCGGATGTTCGGGATGTCCATCAGCGCGCTGACGAACGGCTCCAGCGCCTGGATGGGCAGGTTCGCGATGTCGCCGCCGGACACCACCACGTCGCGCACGGTCGGCGTGCGGCGCAGGTAGTCCAGCATCTGCTCGTAGCGCTCCTTCTGCCCCGTCGCGAACTTGTGCTTGGACACCTGCGGGACGTCGTTGCCCACCAGGTCCATGCGCGTGCAGTGGCCGCAGTACTGCGGGCACGTGGGCAGCATCTCCGCCAGCACCTTCGTCGGATAGCGGTGCGTCAGGCCCTCGACGACCCACATGTCCGCCTCGTGGAGGCTGTCCCGGCTGGCGCGCGGGTGGTTGGGCCAGTCCGTGCGGCGGTCGGCGAGCGCCGGCAGCATGTACTTGCGGACCGGGTCGTTCCACAGGTCGTCCAGGTCCATGGTGTTGAGCATCTGGGGCGGGACGAGGATGGACATCGTCGCCCGCTCCTTCTGGTCCAACTCCATGCTCGCGGCCAGGTCGTCCGGCAGCAGCGCCCCGAGCGTCGCCCGCAGCTCGCGCAGGTTCTTCACGGTGTGCTTGCGCTGCCACACCGAGCTCTCCCACTCCGCCGCGGTGACGTCCTTGTAGCCCGGGATGCGCCGCCAGTCGGGCTCCACGAACTCCTTGCGAAGGGGATAGGTGAACGGCTGCTGCGCGGGGCCAGCGTCGGGCTTGCCTCGAGTGGACGTCATGCTCATGAACACATCACCTCAACGTAAGGAGCGTCGTGGGCGAGGCGTCATAGCCTGCCCCCCGACATCCCTGCTCAACAATCGCCAGGGGAACAAGATGCCCCATGGCGCAGTGCGTCCGTTCACTCCACCTTGACGTTGATGAGCTTCGCCACGTTCTCCGTGTCGATGACCACCACCTGGGGCTTGGTCGACTTGCCGTTGAGCTTGAAGACGACCTTCCGCTTGCCTACCGGCAGTTGCAGCGGATTGCCCAACGGCACAGGGCTCACACGTCCGGTGTTCTTTCCGTCCACCCAGATCTGAGCGCCCGCCGGCGAAGTGCTGCAGGCGAACTTGCCCAGCGCCGCGGCGGCGGGTTTCGGCTTGGGTTCCGGAGGAGGCTTCGGGGTCGCCACCACGGGCGGAGGCTTCGGCTTCGGCTCGGGCGGCGGGGGCTTCGGCTTCGGCTCGGGCGGCGGCGCTTCCTCCACCATGTCCACGGCGACACGCACCTCGGTGTCGCCCTTGGACGTGAAGTCGCCGGAGAACGGCTTGTAGCCCGCGCGCTTCGCCGTGAACGTGTACGTCTTGCCGATCTCCAGGTCGCCGAGCTTCGCGCCAGGCAGCTTGCCCAGGGACTTGCCGTCGACGGAGATCTCCGCGCCCTCCTGTCCTTCGAACAGGGCAGTGAACGTCTTCGCCGCGGGAGGCTCGGCGGGCTTCTCCGGGGGCGGCTCCGGCGTCGTGGGCGGAGGCGTGTTGTCCACCACCTGCGGCGGCTGCTGGGGCTCCGGAGGCTTGGGTTCCGGCGGCTTCGGAGGCGGCGCATCCGCCTTCAGGCTGAGGAGGATGGGGGCCGCCGCCTGCCCCGCGGTGACCTCAATCTGCTGCGTCACGGGCTGGAAGCCCGGAGCCGAGGCGGTCACGTTGTGGATGCCCGCGGACAGCTCGATGACCTGGTTGGCGTTCACGGCCTCGCCGTCCACGAGGACGGTGGCGCCCACGGGCGCGACGAAGTTCACGGAGCCCGTGGACGAGCCACGGACCACGAAGACCACCGCGACGAGGAGGAGCAGCGCCGCGCCCACGGCCATGCCGATGATGGCGGGCTTGGGCAGGGGCTTCTTCGGACCGGCGGCCGCCTTGGCCTTCTCGACCTTGGCGGCCGGGGCCGGCTTCGCCATCTTGGAAGCCTTCTGGGGGATGGTCGCCGGACCATCGGCCTCGTCGTCGTAGGGCGGCTCCTCGGAGTCCTGCCCATCGTCGCCGTAGTCGTCCTGGCCGTCGCCCTCGTACTCGTCGCCCTGGTCGTCGTAGGCACCGTCCGGGTCCTCTTCGGCCGCCTGGGCGCGCAGCCCGTTGTGGCGGGAGCCCACCGGGACGGTGATGTTGCCCGTGGTCTCCTCTTCCTCGGGGTCCAGCACCGGGGCCGCCGAGCCACCGCGCGAGCGCGAAGGCGGCGCCGTCGGAGCCGGACCGATCATGGTCGCGCCCGCGTAGGCCTCACCGCCCTCGTCCCCGATGATGACTTGGGACTTGGGGCCGCTCTTGCCCTTGCCGCCTCGTCCTTCGTCCTGAGCGTAGGGAGAGGCGCTCGTGTGATGCCCGGCCCGGTCGATGGGGTTCTCCGAGCGGCCGGTGATGCTGTCGTCCACGACGACGCTGCTGTCCGCGATCCGCGTCTCCGGGGCGCGGAACGTGTGCGTGGAGTCGACGATCTGCGTCTTGTCCGCGGCGCCATCCATCTCCGCCAGCTCTTCAGCGCTGGGCGGCGGGATGTAGCCAGGCGCGGGCTGCGCGGGCGCCGTGGAGGCGCGGCCCACGGGAGAACCCGTGGCGGACGGAGGCGGCGACCTCTTCTGCGCGGTGGCACGCGGAGGCGCGGCCACCGGAGGAGGCAGCGTCACACCCGAGTGTTCAATCTGGTCCGGGCGCTCGACGGAGGCATAGCGCTCCATCTTCTCCGCTTCCCGGAGCATGTCCTCGGCGAAGGCCTCCTTCATGAAGCCGGACAGGTGCTTCGACGAGTAGATGGCGTCCCCCGCGAGGAGGAAGCGCATCAGGTCCTCCTGGAGGTCCGAAGCCCACTGGTAGCGGTCCTCGGGCTCGCGCGCGAGCGCCTTGAGGACGACCTTCTCCAGCCCCGCGGAGATGTTCGGGTTGAACTCGCGCGGCAGCGGGATGTCCGCGTTGCGCACCTTCTCCAGCGTGGAGAAGTCGGACTCGCCCACGAAGAGCTTCTCGCCCGTGAGCATTTCGTAGAGCAGCACGCCCACGGCGAAGATGTCGCTGCGCCGGTCGATGGGCATGCCCCGGACCTGCTCCGGGCTCATGTAGCCGAACTTCCCCTTGAGGATGCCGGCCTGCGTCTTCTGCGAACGGTTGGCGGCCTTGGCGATGCCAAAGTCGATGATCTTCACCTCGCCTTCGTACGAGACGAGGATGTTCTGCGGAGAGACGTCGCGGTGGATGATGTGCAGATCCTGGCCGCGCGCGTCCTTCTTGCGGTGCGCGTAGTCCAGGCCCTCGCACATCTTGGAGACGATGAACACCGCCTGGGCGGTGGGCATGATCTCCTTGCGGCGGCGGTAGCGCTCCAGGAGCGTGCGGACGTCACGGCCCGCCACGTACTCCATGGCGATGAAGTACGTGTCCTCGTGCTTCCCGAGCTCGTGGATGTGCACGATGTTGGCGTGGTTCAGCTGAACGCTGATCCGCGCCTCGTCGATGAACATCGTGATGAACTCGTCATCCTCCGCCATCGTCGGAAGGATCTTCTTGATGGCCAGGATGCGCTCGAAGCCTTCGACGCCAAAAGCCTTCGCGATGAAGACCTCGGCCATACCGCCGACGTTGACGCGCTCGAGGAGCAGGTACTTCCCAAAGAAGGTCGGCTTCTTCATCTCGCGGGGCTGCCCGGCGCCGGCGAGTACGGACCGCGGCAGGCGGTGCGCAGACCGGGGGGAGCAATGACTCTAGATCCAGTGGGAACGGCGGTCAAACATCCACGATAACGCGATTCCCCAAGGAATCCGAGAACTTGGCGTCCCTTCGCCCTAAATCCGACCCACCCGCCTTCCGGCGCGGCCCCAACATCGCCTCCGGCGAGCGCGTCTCAGCGCTCAAGCTAGGTGCGGCGGCCCAGATCACTAGCCCGCAAAGACAAAGCCCCCGGGGCCTTGCGGCACCAGGGGCTTTCAAAAAGAATCCGGCAGCGACCTACTCTCCCACGCGGTTTCCCGCGGAGTACCAT